>CAZEUW010000102.1:0-8668 GCA_964515425.1 uncultured Gemmatimonadota bacterium
GAGCGAATCGGGGCTCGACTGGAGCTTGTCGATCCGCTCCATCGCCGGCCACAGAATCTCCTTGATCCGCTCGAAGCCCTGTCGCTCAGCCTCTCGGGCGATGCTGAAGATCCGCTGTTCGGCCCGGTCCAGCGTCTCCTGCACCTCCCCGCCCGTCGCGCCGTAGGCCTCCTGGACGATCCGGGTCGCCTGCTCGATGAGCTGGCGAAGGGTCGACTTGTCCTTGAGGATGCCGCAGTGGTACTCGACGTTGGCCGCGGTCGGGACGGCGTCGACGAGCTGGGCCAGGTAGGACATGCCCCCGGCCGCTTCCAGCTCGTCCGCCGTCTTGAGCTCGTCGGAGAGGGTGACCACGTCGATGACCTCGCCCCGCTCCTCCAGCCGCAGCATCGCCCGGTAGATTCGCCGATTCGCCTCCTTGTAGAAGTCGGCGTCGCTCAGCAGCGTCTCCGCCTGGGCGGCGGCGTCGCGGTCCATGAGCATCGCGCCCAGGACCGAGATCTCGGCCTCCTCGGACCAGGGGGCCTGACGCTCGGAGAACGGATCGGGGCCGCGCCGGCTGCCGGCCGCCGCGACGTCTCCCGCGGTCGACACCTCTCCGTCCGCCATCAGAGGATTCCGAGCTGGTCGGCCGCGTCCGCACCGTCGGGACGCTCGCCGTCCACGATGCTGCGGGCGAGCTGGAGGTCCTCCCAGGAGGGGCGCGTCCAGCTCCGGTTTCGGAGCAGCGCCGCCGGGTGGTAGGTGGCGACGAGCGGGTAGCCCCGGTACTCGTGGACGGCCCCCCGGAGGCTGCCGAGGCTCCCCGACCGGCCGGTGAGCGTCCGGGCCGCGAAGGCGCCGAAGGCCACGATCACCCTCGGATCGAGGAGATCGAGCTGACGGAGCAGGTAGGGCGAGCAGGCATCGATCTCGTGGGGCTCCGGATCCCGATTGTCGGGCGGTCGGCTCTTGAGGACGTTACAGATGTAGACCTCCTCGCGCCGAAAGCCCACCGCGAGCAGGAGACGATCCAGCAGCTTCCCCGCCGGCCCCACGAAGGGGCGTCCGGTCGCGTCCTCGCGGGCACCCGGCGCCTCACCCACGCACACCAGCCGGGCGTCGGCGCTCCCTTCCCCGAAGACCGCCCGCTGCCGGGTCTCGTGGAGGGGACAGCGCCGGCACCGCTCCACGATCGCCCGGAGGGTCGCCAGGTCCTCGACCTCCCCGATCTCCTGGTCGGTGGCCTCGCGCGCGAGGCGGTCGAGCTCCTCGTCCGGGAGCGACGGCTCCGCCGCTCCGACGACGCGCTGTCCGGCGCGGCCCGCCTCCGAGGCCTCCTGCCCGGCTCCGTCGTCGTCGGGCCCCTCCCGGGTCGCCGGCGCCTCCACGCCCAGGTCGGCCAGCTTCCGGGCCAGTCGCCGGGCCGTGCCGCGGTCCAGCTCCTGGAATATCACGGTCGGCTCGCCGAGCGAGACCCGGGTCTGCAGGTACCGCCGGAAGAGCTCGTCCACGTCCGGCTCAGCCCTCGAGCCGCCGGGTCACGTGGTCGAGCAGGCGCTCCGCCACCGCGGCCTTGTCGGCCACCGGCAACTCGATCTCGTCGCCCGCGCCGTCGAGCAGGACGACTTCGATCGACGACTCGCCGATGCCGGTCCCGGGCTCCCCGATCCGATTGAGGGCGACCAGGTCCATCCCCTTGCTCTCCAGCTTCCGCAGCGCCTCGTCGCGGCCGTCGCCGCTCTCCAGCGCGAATCCCAGCGTGAACACGCCGCGCTCGGCACGCGCCGCGCGCGTCTCCGAGAGCAGATCGGGGCCGGGCTCGAGACGGAGCTCCAGCGCGCCCTCGGCCTTCTTGATCTTCTCGCTCCGCGGATCGACCGGATGGAGGTCGCCGACCGCGGCCGCCATCAGGAGCACGTCGGCGTCGGCCAACTCCTCGGAGAGCGCCTCGAGCATCTCACCAGCCGTCTCCACCGGCACGGCGCGTGGGCCGTACGGGGGCTCGCGGCCGCCGGGCCCCGTGATCAGGACGGTCTCGGCTCCCCGGCGCCAGGCCGACGCCGCCAGGGCGTGACCCATCCGTCCGGACGAGCGGTTCGTCACGTGGCGGACGGGATCGATCGGCGAGCGGGTGGGTCCCGCGGTGACGACGACCTTCCTGCCGGCCAGGGTCGACGGCGCCTCGAGGACACGGCCGACCTCGGCCAGGATCTCCGCCGGCTCGGCCATGCGTCCCTCCCCGACCTCGCCCTCCGCGAGCTCCCCGTGCCGCGGGCCCACGATCCGGTCACCGAATCCGCGGAGCGTCTCGACGTTCTCGCGCGTGGCCGGGTGGTCCCACATCCGGGTGTTCATGGCCGGACAGACGACCCGGGGGCCACCGAACGCGAGAAGGGTCGTGGTCGCCAGGTCGTCGGCCCGGCCGACGGCCATCCGGGCGATCAGGTCCGCGGTGGCGGGGGCGACGACCGCGGCCGACGCCTCACGTCCCGCGTCGAGGTGGGCCATGGGCCGGTCCCACAGGTCTTCGAGGACCCGCCGTCCCGTCAATCCCTCGAAGGTGGTCGCACCCACGAAGCGGCGGGCGGACTCCGTGAGGATCACGTCGACCGTGGCGCCCGCCTCCAGCAGCCTCCGGGTCAGGAACGCGGACTTGTAGGCGGCGATGCCGCCGCTGACGACCAGGAGGAGGCGGCGGCCCTCGAAGGGCCTCACGCCGCGCGCGTCACTCGCCGTCCGTTCCGCCGCGCTGCACGAGTCGATACTCGAGGTCCCCGGAGGTCAGCGCCTCCAGGGCCATGGTCGTGAGCTTCTTCTCCCCGTAGGGAGAGCTCTGCAGCGGAAGGGCGTTCAGCTCGCGGGCGTACTTCGCCGCGACCAGGACCCCCAGGTACTTGTCGCCCGCCACCTCGGCGAGCTCGTCCGGTGCGAAGACCTTCATGGATCCACCTCGTCCGTGTTCGTCGTCTTCATGGTCGTCCCTCGTCGCCGAGCTCGCGCTCGACCTCCGCCCGCAGCCCTGCCGCGAGCTCCTCCACCCGTTCTTCTACTCGCTCGGCCAGCCGATCGATCCGTCGCTCTTCCGACCGGAGGATGGCCACGACGGTCCCGACCGCCTCCTCGAGGTCGTCGTTCACCACGACGTAGTCGAATTCCCCGACGGCCTCCAGCTCGTCCTCGGCGGCGCGGAGGCGCCGCCGGATCTGGTCGGGCCCTTCGCTCCCCCGCTCCACCAGCCGCCGCACGATCCTGCGCGCGTCCGGCGGCAGGAGGAAGACCGTCACGGTCCCGGGAATCGCGGCCCGCACCGAGCGCGCGCCCTGGACGTCGATGTCCAGCAGCAGGTGACGGCCGTCGGCCCGGGCCCGCTCGAGGTTGGAGCGCGGGGTCCCGTAGAGCTCCCCGTGGACCTCCGCCCATTCGAGCATGGCCCCGTCGGTCACCAGCTGCTCGAAGCGCTCCCGGTCGAGGAACCGGTAGTCGCGGCCGTCGACCTCCTCGGTCCGACGCGGACGGGTCGTGGCCGAGACCGAGAACTCCACGCCGTGCAGCCGCTCGAGGGCACGGCCGACCGTCGTCTTGCCGCTGCCCGACGGCCCGGCGAGCACGATCGGGAAGCGATCGGGATCGAGCGCCGCGGCGTCCCCGGCGCTCACTCGACGTTCTCGATCTGCTCGCGGAGCTTCTCGATCTCGTTCTTCATCGCGACGACGGACCGGGAGATCTCGGCGTCGTTCGCCTTGGCCCCCGTGGTGTTGACCTCCCGGTGGAGCTCCTGCACCAGGAATTTCAGCCGCTTCCCGACCGGCTCGTCGGCCGGGCTCTCGAGGAGCTCCTCGAACGCGTCCAGGTGCGATCGGGCCCGAACCACCTCCTCGCCGACGTCCCACTTGTCGGCGAGCAGCGCGATCTCGCGGGCCACGCGCTCGTCGTCCTCGACGTCCCGCTCCTCGAGCAGCTCCGAGACCGACCGCAGCAGGCGCCGACGCTCCCGCTCGAGCCGCTCGGGCGCGAGCTCCTCCACCCGCTCCATCTGCGCGCGGAGCGCTGCCACCCGCTCACGGAGATCGTCGGCCAGCCGCTTTCCCTCCTCCTCCCGCATGGCGACGAGCTCGTCCAGGGAGCCCCGGACCGTGGCGAGCAGCTCCTCCTCGGACACCACGTCCCCGTACGCCCTCTCGGCGGGCCGCAGGACGGTACCGGACCCCACGACCATGCCGAGATCGACCTGGCCCGGGAGGGCGTACTCCTTCCGCAGCCTGTCGCACGCCTTCAAGAAGGCCTCAACCCGGCGGGTGTCCAGCTCGAGGTCCGTAGCCTCCCCCACCGCGACCTCCACCTCGACGTCCACGGCGACGCTGCCCCGCTCCAGCCGCTCGCCGAGCGCCTCCCGGAGCGGGGGCTCCCACGCCTCGGTCCCGGGCGGCAGCCGGAGGTCGAGGCGCAGGTGGCGCGCGTTCACCGAGCGCAGCTCGACGGTCACCGAGCCGTCGCCGGTGTCCACCGTACAGGATCCGAATCCGGTCATGGAGCGGAGCATGGAGAGCGCTAACAGTAGACGGCGCCGCGGCCGACCGTCAAACCGCGTGCGCGCCTCAGTTGAAGAACTCCCACCGCACTCCGAACACGTTGCGTCGCGCCGGATGCGGCAGGCCCTCGAAGTCGAGCTCCTCGGCCGATCGGAGGTTCTCCACCCGCCACCAGATCCGGAAGACGTCGATGCGGATCAGCAGGTCGGTCCCCAGCACCGTCCGGGGCTCGAGGAGGAAGGGATCCGGAGAGCCGGGGCTCGCCGTGACCGTCTCGCCGCGGCGCTCGCCGCGCAGCGCCAGCCGGACTTCGAGGTTGTCCTCGAAGTAGCGGTCGCGGAAGGCCAGCTCGCCGCGCGCCAGCTCGCGCGGCACGTAGTACGGCGGCACGCCTTCTCCCTCCCCGAAGGACGCGCGCCGCCAGAAGCCCGCCACCCGCACCCGCTCCTCGAACACCCCGAAGGGAACCAGCGGACCGGACAGCCGCCCCTCCACGGTGGTGGCCGTGGCCTCCGGACCGCGTGGAAGCGAACGGTCGAAGGCACCGCCGAACACGGGCCTCCGCTCCTGGCTCCGGCGGCCCACGGCGGCGCCGATCCGATACGGGCCGAGCTCGACCTCGGCGCCGGCGGTGACCGCGTCGAAGTCGAAGGTCGTCGAGTCCGCCACCTCCCGTCCGGGCAGCGGCACGGCCCTCGAGCCGGTGGCGGCGCCGACCCGGAGGCGGGCCGGGAAGCCGGAAGGCCGCAGCGCGAGCCCGCCAGAGACGGACGAGGTCGAGAAGCCGTCCCACGACGACCACCGCACGCCGGCGTCGGCCACGAGCGGGCCCGCCCGGATCCCGCCGCCGGCCCGAGCCTTTCGCGCGGGCAACCCCTCGGCGTCGATCAGGGCCATCCGACCGCGCAGGGAGAGCCCGCCGCGGCGGTACGCCGCGCTCGCGCCGACCTGGTTCGCCGACAGGGCGGACGGCTCGCCCTCTCCCTCTCCCGTGTCTCCGCCGTCGGGGGGCGGCTCCTCCGCCACCTCGGCGAGGAAGGGAGGGCGTGGATCCCGCCGCGCCGACGACCCCCAGGCGTCGATCCGGACCCCGTCGGAGGGTCGAGCCCGGACGCGCAGGGAGAACTCGCGGCGGCTGAACTCGCCGAGCTCGCCCAGCTCCGTCCGCTCGACGGACTCGCTGCGCCAGCCGAGCTCCACGCCGAGGTCCGGACCGAAGGGCATCCAGGCGGCCTTGGCGAGGGCGTCGAGCCGGCTTCCCTCCCCCTCGCCTCCGCCCACGTTCAGGTGGTCGACCGCGCCCCCCACGGTGGCGCTGCGGCCGGCGCCGTTGGTGAAGACGCCGCGGACGAGGTCGGTCGACGGCTGGCCTGTTCCCGCGTTGATCCGCGAGTAGGCCTCGCCCCCCGGATGCGAGACCGTCGTGAGGCGCACCACCGTCTCGCCCGCGCGTCGCTCGACCTGCACCCGGTCCAGGGTGACCAGGCCGATCCGCGACAGGTCCGCCTGGCCGGCCGCCAGGGGAAGCAGCTCGCGGCCGTCCACGACGACCCGGACGGCCGCCGGTCCCCAGAGGCCGTCCATCAGGTGGTGCTGTCCGAAGAAGTAGCCCGAACGCAGCACGTGCACGCCGGGCACGTGGTCCTCGAGGAAGCCGGCGAGCGTGAGGGCGCTGGCGTCGAGCAGGGCCGGCCGCTCCCACGTGTGCACCTCGGCGGCCGACGTCCTCTCCCTTCCGTCGAGCGGCTCCGGGAAGGAGAGGGCCGGGCCGGCCGGGGCGGGAGCGGTGTCCTGCGGCGCCTCCACCGTGTCGGCGGCCGCGACGTCCGCCGTGTCCGGCTCGGCCTCCTGACCGCCGAGCGGCGCCGCCAGGACGGCGAGCGCCGCGGCGGCGACGCCGACGGACGTCAGCCGGAGGTTCGCAGCCATTCGAGGAGCAGGCGGACGCCCGTGCCCGTCGCGCCCTCGGGCTGGTGGGCGCGGTCCTCGTCGGCCCACGCCGTGCCGGCGATGTCCAGGTGCGCCCAGGGAGCGTCGCCGACGAACTCGCGCAGGAAGGTTCCCGCCGTGATCGCGCCCGCCGGCCGACCGCCGCTGTTCTTGATGTCGGCGACGTCGGAGTCGAGCCGGTCGCGGTACTCCTTCCAGAGCGGGAGCCGCCAGAGCCGCTCGTCCGCCGCCTCGCCGGCCGCCAGCAGCTCGTCGGCGAGCGCGTCGACCGGGCTCATCAGCCCCGCGGCCTGGTCGCCGAGCGCCACCACGCAGGCCCCGGTCAGCGTCGCCAGGTCGACCACCCGGGAGGGCTCGAGCCTGGCGGCGTACGCGAGGGCGTCCGAGAGTATCAGCCGACCCTCCGCGTCCGTGTTGACCACTTCGATGGAGGTCCCCGACACGCCGCGGATGACGTCTCCGGGCTTCAGGGCCGAGCCGGAGGGCAGGTTCTCGGTCGTCGGCACCAGGCCGACGACGTGCCGCCCCAGGCCCGTCCGTCCTGCGGCCCGGAGCGCCCCCATCACGGCCGCCGCGCCGGCCATGTCGTATTTCATCTCGTGCATCCCGTCCGACGGCTTCAGCGATATGCCGCCGCTGTCGAACGTCACGCCCTTCCCCACCAGCACCACCGGATCCTCGTCGGCCCCCCGGTGGCGGAGGATCAGGAACCGGGGCTCCTCGCTCGAGCCCCTGGCCACGGCCAGCAGCGCGCCGAACCCCTCCGACCGCAGTCGCTCGACGCCCCAGCATTCGACTTCGAGCGAGGCCTCGTCGACCAGTTCTTCGGCGCGCTCCGCCAGGAAGCCGGGGGTGGCGACGTTGCCGGGCCGGGCGACCAGGCCCCGGGCGAAGTTCTGCGACTCGGCCACGGCCCGCGCTCGCTCGAGCACACCCTCCGACGGCGCCTGCCGCTCCTCCGCGTGGAGCACCGTGCGCTCGACGCGGGGCCCCCGCTCGCGCTGGCTCGGACGGCGGAGCTCGTCGTAGCTCCAGTCGCCCAGCTCCAACCCCTCGACGGCGGCAGCGGCGGCGGCAGCGGGATCCCCCTCCAGCTCTCCCGGGAGCGAGAAGGCGAGCGAGCGGAAGCGGCGTCGTCGCGTCTCCCTCACCGCGAGGCCGGCGGACCGACGGATCCGGCGGGAGTCCGGCGCGCCGGAGCCGACCCCCACCGCCAGCAGGTGGGGGCCCTCGTCCTCGCCGGTGGGGACGAAGAGCGCCTTCCCCTCTTCGCCCTTCCAGGCCCCCTCGCGCAGCGCCCGCCCCAGGGGACGGCCGAGCCGCTCGTCCAGGTCCCGCGCGGAGCCGACCAGCTCTCCGGAGTCGTCGACGCAGACCGCGACCACGTCCACGTCGAGCGCCGCGGCGGGGCCGTGCCGCAGCACGACGGGTCGGGCGTCCGTCACGCGCTCCGCTCCAGGTGGCGGACGATCCGGTCGGCGAACTCCGAGGTCGCGACCTTCGTCGCGCCCTCCATCTGACGCTCGAGGTCATAGGTGACCCGCTTCTCGCCGATCGTGGCGACGACGGCGTCGACCACCCGGTCGGCGGCCTCGTCCCAGTCCAGATACCGGAGCATCATCACCCCCGAGAGGATGAGCGAGGTGGGGTTCACCTTATCCATCCCCGCGTACTTGGGCGCCGTGCCGTGCGTGGCCTCGAAGAAGGCGATGTCGTCCCCGATGTTGCCGCCGGGCGCCATCCCGAGCCCGCCCACCTGCGCCGCGGTCGCGTCGGACAGGTAGTCCCCGTTGAGGTTCGGCAGGGCGATGTGGTCGTACTCGTCGGGCCGCAGGAGCACCTGCTGGAACATCTGGTCGGCGATCCGATCCTTGATCACGACCTTCCCGTCCGGGACCTCGCCGTCGTGCTCCTCCCAGAGCTCGTCCTCGGTCAAAGTCCGGTCCGGGAAGCGCTCGCGGGCGACCTCGTAGCCCCACTCGCGGAAGGCGCCCTCGGTGTACTTCATGATGTTGCCCTTGTGGACGAGCGTGACCGACTCCCGTCCGTCCCGGATCGCATCGCGGATCGCCATGGCGACCAGGCGCTTGGTCCCGAACTCCGAGATCGGCTTGATCCCGATGCCGCTCCCCTCGCGGATCTCGGCGCCCATCTCCCGGGTGAGGAACTCGCGGACCTTCTCGGCTTCGCGCGAGCCCGGGGCCCAC
>CAZEUW010000103.1:0-8579 GCA_964515425.1 uncultured Gemmatimonadota bacterium
GTGCCGGTCGAGCGCGGCCAGTGGGTGGAGTCGGGCACCCTGCTGGTGCGGGTGGATCCGGGCCCCTACGAGCTCGACGTCCGCGAGGCGGAGGCGGTGCTGGAGCAGCGCCGGGCCGAGTTCCGCTCCAGCGTGCTCTTCGACGAGGAGATCGCCGACGCCTCGCTCCGGGCGGAGCGCCGCCGCCAGGCCCGCATCCGGAGCGGCGTGCCCGAGGCCGAGGTCGCCCTCGAGCGGGCCGAGGCCGACCTGGCCCGGACCGAGGTCCGCGCCCCCTTCGCCGGCCGGGTGGCCGACCTCGCGGTGACGGCCGGCAGCCGGGTCCAGGAGGGCGACTCGCTGGTGAGCGTGCTCGACCTGAGCCGGGTCGAGGTCGAGGTGGAGGTGCTGGAGACAGCGCTCCCGGCGGTCGAGCCCGGCCGGCGGGTGACCGCCACCTTCGCCGCCTTCCCCCGCCGCACCTTCGAGGGACGGGTCGTCGCGGTGAACCCGCGCGTCGATCCGGGCTCGAACACGGCGCGGGTGCAGGTGCGGCTCGCCAACCCCGGTGCCCGCCTCCTCCCCGGCATGCACGCCGAAGTCCGGATCGCCGGCCAGCTCCACCAGGACCGCGTCTTCGTCCCGCGGGAGGCGGTGGTCGAGCGCGACCGGCGGGAGGTGGTCTTCCTGTTCGCGCCCGAGTCCGAGGGGGCGGACGTGGGCCGGGCGCAGTGGCGCTACGTGAACACGGGGCTGGAGAGCGACCGCTACGTGGAGATCGCGCCGCCGGAGAACGACGCCCAGACGAGCCCCGACGAGCTCGCCGGCCGCGTGGTGCTGGTGGACGGCCACACCACCCTCACGCACGACGCCACCGTCCGGCTGGCCAACGCGGACAGCCTGGAGGCCGGGGGCGGGGGCGCGCCGTGACGGCGGGGGCCGATCCGGCGCCGGCCCGGCGGACTCCGGCTCGCACGGTCACCGTGCTGACCCTCGGGTTGCTGGTCGCGGGCACGCTCGGCCTCTCGTCGCCCGTCGTGGCGGTCGCCCAGCAGCCCTCCGCCGACACGCTCACCCTGGAGGAGGCCGTCTCCACGGCCCTCGCCGGGGACCCCGACCTGGCGGCGGCCGGCGCCGACGTGTCGGCCGCCCGGGGCGCCCGGTGGGCCGACTGGGGCGCCCTGCTCCCGACGGCGTCCGCCGGCGCCTCTTTCCGCCGCTCCGACTTCACCAACGTCACCTTCGTGGCCCCGGAGGGGGTCTCCCGGCGGCTGGAGGACCCGATCGAGAGCACCTCCAAGACCACCAACCAGTTCCTCTCCTTCGACTGGACCCTGCTGGAGGGCGGCCGCCGCATCGCCGGCCTGTCCGCGGGGGCGGACCAGCTCGAGGCGGCCGCCCTGCGCCGCTCGCTGGCCGAGCGAACGACGGTGGCCGAGGTGAAGAGCGCCTACTTCGAGGCCCGCAAGCAGGAGCGGCTGGCCGCGCTGGCCCGGGACGAGCTCGAGGCCCGGCGGGAGGACCTCGAGCGCACGCGGGAGCGCTACCGGATGGCGGCGGTGGGCCGCTCGGACCTGCTGGGGGCCGAGGCCGAGCTCGAGGAGGCGCGGCTGGCGCTGCTCGACGCCGAGGACCTGGCCCGCCAGCAGAAGCGCGCGCTGCAGGTCGCGATGGGCGTCGCGCCGGGTGCGGTGCCGCCGCTCGCCCCCGTGCCGGAGCCGCCCGACGCCGCCGATCTCGACCCCGCCGCCCTTGTGGACCGGGCGCTGGCGGAGCATCCGGAGCTGGCCGCGCTCGAGGCCGAGGCCGAGGCGGCCTCCTCGAACCTGTGGGCGGCGCGCTCCCGGTATCTCCCGACCCTCTCCCTGGGCTTCGGCTTCAGCCGCTCGGAGAGCCTGGGCCCGGAGGGCGACCTGTTCGTCTTCGACCCGCAGAACACGGGGCAGAGCTTCTCGGTCACCGCTTCCTGGAACCTGTTCGACGGATTCAGCCGCCGGGAGGAGGCGGCCTCCGCCTCCGCGCAGCTCACCCGCGCCCGGGCCGACCGGGCGAAGCGCCGCCTCGAGCTGGAGCAGGAGGTGCGCGATCGGGTGTCCGACCTCCGGCGGCGCACCGAGCGGCTCGAGATCCTCCGGAGCCTGGTCGAGAAGTCGCGCCAGCGTCTGGAGCTCACCCGCGAGCAGTACCGCCTCGGCACCGCCGACTACCTCGAGCTCCGGACCGCGACCGAGGAGCTCGTGAGCGCGGAGCGGCGGCTGATGCAGGAGCGTTACGACGTCCTCGTCCTGTGGGCGGAGCTGGAGCAGCGGGTCGGCGCGGCGGCGGCCGACGGCGCCCCTTGACCTCCGGCGGCACCGGCTCGCGCCTCCCGGCCTGACGATCTGATGGCCGCCCCCGACCTCGCGCTCCGGCGCCCGGTGGCGACCACCATGGCGCTGCTGGCCGTCGCGCTGCTGGGCGTGGTCTCCTTCACCCGCCTGCCGGTGAACCTCCTGCCGGACGTCGCCTTTCCCACCCTCTCGGTGTGGACCGAGTATCCCGACGCCGGCCCGCCCGAGGTCGAGCGCTTCGTGACGGTGCCGCTCGAGGAGACGCTGAGCCGCGTGCCCGGCGTCCGGGAGGTCACCTCCCGCTCCCGGGAGGGCCAGTCGCTGGTCCGGCTCCGCTTCGGGTGGGGCACCGACATGGAGTTCGCCACCCTCCACGTCCGCGAGTCGCTCGAGAACCTCCGCGCCTCGCTGCCGGAGGCGGCCGGTCGGCCGACCATCCTCCGCACCGACCCCTCCAGCGAGGCCATGATGACGGTGGCCGTGACCGGGGCCGACCCGCTGGAGCTGGCCAACCTCTCGGAGGCGGTCTTCAAGCGCCGGCTCGAGCAGCTCGACGGGGTGGCGCTGGCGGCGGTCACCGGCGGCCCCGAGCGGCAGATCCACGTCACGGTCGATCCCGAGCGGCTGGCCGCCGACGGGGTGCGCATCGACGAGGTGACCGCCGCGCTCGACCGCTCCAACTACAGCGCCCCCGGCGGCCAGATCCGGCGCGGCCGCTTCTACTACAGCCTCCGCACGCAGGGGGAGTTCCGGTCGCTGACCGACGTCCGCCAGGTGGTCGTCCAGCGGCCCGAACGGGGGCAGGGCGGCGGCGGGACGGTGCGGCTGGCCGAGGTGGCCGACGTCGCCCAGGGCACCGCCGAGCGGACCAGCCTCGCCCGATTCGGCGGCGAGCCTGCGGTGGGGCTCCAGATCCACAAGGAGGCGGCCGGCAACACGGTCCGGGTGGCCGAGCGAGTAGAGGCCACGCTGGCCCAGCTCCGCGCCGAGTTCCCGGAGGTCGGGATCGCGGTCGCCCAGAGCCAGGCGGACTTCATCCGGAACGCGATCGCTGGCGTGGCCCAGGCGCTGCTGCTCGGCGGCCTGCTCGCCTTCCTGGTGCTCTTCCTCTTCCTGCGCGACCCCCGCTACCCGGTGGCCGTAGGACTGTCGATCCCGCTCTCGGTGCTGGCCGCCTTCGGGCTCCTCTACCTGTTCGACGTGAGCCTCAACGTCATGTCGCTGGGCGGGCTCGCGCTGGGCGTGGGGATGCTGGTGGACAACTCCATCGTCGTGCTGGAGAACGTCTTCCGCCACCGCGACGAGGAGGGCCGCTCGCCGCGGGAGGCGAGCGCCGTGGGCGCCCGCGAGGTGACGGCGGCGATCACCGCCTCCACGCTGACCACCATCGCCGTGTTCGGACCCGTGCTCTACGTGGAGGGGGTGGCCGGCGCGCTCTTCCGCGACCTCTCGCTGGCGGTCGCCTTCTCGCTGGCCGCCTCGCTGGGCGTGGCGCTCACGCTTCTCCCGGTGCTGGCGGCCCGGCTGGCGGGGGGCGGGCGCGAGGAGACCCGGCGCGGTCGGGAGGAGTGGGGCGAGAGAGCTCCAGAGGGCGAGGTGGCGCCGGACGGTGACGTCACGGCGGCCGGCGGCGCGGCGGAGGCGGGCGGACGCGTCCGCCGCGTCTACCTTCGTTTCCGCGGGTCCGTGCGCCGCCTCGGCCGCCGCGCGCGAGCCGGGGCCGGGTACGTGGCCTCGTCGGTGCGGGAGACCGGCCGGGACGTGGTCCGCGGCGCGAGGCGGTGGGGCGGCCGCGTCTTCGGGCCCGCGCTGCGCGCCTTCGACCGGCGCTTCGAGCGCTTCACCGATCGCTACGAGCGGGCGCTGGCCTGGTCGCTCGACCACCGGGGGACGGTGGCCGCGATCGCGGCCGGCTCGCTCGCGGCCGCCGTCCTGGTCGGCGCGCTGCTCCCCCGGAGCCTCATGCCCCGGGTCGACGAGGGACAGCTACGGGTGGAACTGGAGCTGCCGGTGGGCACCCCGCTCGCCGCCACCGACCGGGCGGCCGGCCGGCTCGAGTCGATGCTGCTCGAGACCGAGGGCGTGGCGGCGGTCTTCACCGGCGTGGGCCGCACCGGCGGCGACCCGGCGTCGGGCGAGGAGCTGTCGGGGCTTCACCAGGCGGCGCTCGAGGTGCGGCTGGCGACGCGCGCGCGCGCCGCTCACGAGGTGGCCGCCGACCTCCGCGGCCGGGTCGAGGCGGCCGGCCTCGACCCCCGCCAGGTGACGGTCACCACCGGGCGGGCGACCTCGCTGGGGCGCGCGCTCGCCCTCTCCGACGCCGACCTCGAGGTGCGGGTGCAGGGGGAGGAGATCGACCGGCTCTACACGCTGGCCGACTCGGCCCGCCGCCGGCTGGCCGCGGCGGAGGGGCTCGCCGACGTGCGGTTGGACGTCCAGCGCTCCCAGCCGACGCTCGAGGTGGAGGTGCTCCGCGAGGAGGTCGCCCGCCACGGGCTCACCGTGCGCGAGGTCGCCGACGCGATCGAGGCCTACCTTCGGGGCGAGCGGGCGGACCGCCCCTACAGCGAGTTCGCGCGCCAGGTCGACATCCGGGTCCGCCTGCCGGTCGACGCACGCCGCGAGCTGGCAGAGGTGCTCGAGCTCACCGTGGGCGGGGTGCCCGTGGAGGAGCTGGTCGAGGTCCGGCGCGGCTACGGGCCGGTGGAGATCCGCCGCCGCGGTCAGACCCGCACGGTGCGCGTGCTCGCCTCCTCGCGGGGCGCGGGGCTCGACGAGGCGGTCGACCAGGCCCGGACGGCGCTGGCCGGCCTCGAGCTGCCGCCCCTGACCGCGATCGACGTGGGGGGCGCGAACGAGCAGATGCGGGAGAGCTTCCGGTCGCTCGCCTTCGCCTTCGGGCTGGCGCTGTTCCTCGTCTATTTGATCTTGGCAGCTCAGTTCGAGTCGGTACGCCAGCCGCTGGTGATCCTCGCCGCGGTGCCCCTGGCCGCGGTGGGGGCGGTGTTCGCGCTCGCGCTGGCCGGCGACGGCATCAACGCGATGAGCGGCATCGGCGTGGTGGTGCTGATCGGGATCGTGGTGAACGACGCCATCATCAAGATCGACTTCGTCAACCAGCGGCGGGCCGAGGGGCTCGCGCTCAGGGAGGCGCTCATGGAGGCCGGTCGGCTCCGGCTCCGGCCGATCCTGATGACCACGGTGACCACCGTGTTCGGCCTCCTGCCGATGGCGCTCGGCTGGGGCGCGGGCGCCGACCTGCGCGCGCCGCTGGCGGTGGCCGTGATCGGCGGGCTGCTCTCGGCCACCCTCCTCACGCTGGTCGTCGTGCCGGTGCTCTACTCGCTGGTGGCGGCCCGCGGGGAGGCGGTGCGGTGATCGAGCTGGCCGTGAAGCGACCGGTGGCCACGGCCGCCGTCTACGTGGCGCTGCTAGCGCTCGGCGCTTACAGCTTCCGGCTCATCCCGGTCGAGCTGCTTCCCGACGTCGAGTACCCGCGGGTGACCGTCCGGGCGCAGTGGAACGGCGCCTCCCCCGAGGCGATGGAGGCCTTCGTCACCGCGCCGCTCGCGGCCGCCGCCCAGCAGGTGGGCGGGGTGGACAGCGTGGCCTCGGTCTCCCGGGTCGACCCACAGGGCACGGGCGCGGTCTCCGAGGTCACCGTCCGCTTCGCGCCCGACACCCGCATGGAGTTCGCCCGTTTGGAGCTGGGCGAGCGGGTGGCGGCGCTGAGGAGCGACCTGCCGCCCGGGGTGCGGCCGACCGTCGAGCCCTACGTGCCCGAGGAGTTCTCCCGGGAGGGGCGCGAGCTGGTGAGCTGGCGCTTCCACGGGCCCTACACCGACGACCGGCTCGCCCAGATCGCCGAGCGCGAGGTGAAGCCCGCGCTCCGGGCGGTGGAGGGGGTCGCCCAGGTCACGGTGCGGGGCGGGGAGCGGCGCGAGATCGCGGTGCTGCTCGACCGGGAGCGGATCGAGGAGGCCGGCCTCACCCCGGCCGCGATTCGGGGCCGGCTGGAGGAGCTCTCCGAGCCGCGCCCCGCGGGCTCGGTCCAGCTCGGCGGCCGCCAGGTGGCCCACTCGGTGCTCACCCGGGCGGCCGACGTCGCCGAGCTCCGGGAGCTGGTGGTGGCCTCCCGCCCCTCGGGCGCCGTGCGGCTGGCCGACGTGGCGCGCGTGGTCGACCACGCCGCCGAGCCCACCGCCCACCACCGGATCGGCGGCCGGCCCGCCGTCTCCCTCCAGCTCTTCCGGCAGACCGGCACCAACGCCGTCGAGGTCGCCGACCGGGCCAAGGCCGCCATGGACACGGTCGCGGCCACCCTGCCCGCCGAGCTGGGCGTGGAGCTCGACCGCGACGCCAGCGAGGACATCCGCGCCCAGCTCACCGACCTCCGGCTCCGGGCCGTGGCCGCCGCGGTCGTGATCTTCCTCGTCCTGCTGCTCTTCCTGCGCTCGCTCTCGGCCGTGCTGGTGGTGTTCGTGACCATCGGCTTCAGCGTGCTGATCGCGGTGAACTTCCTCTACCTGGGCGGCTTCACGCTCAACGTCCTCACCCTCGCGGGGCTGGCCTGGGGCTTCGGGCTGGTGGTGGACAACGGGATCGTGGTGCTCGAGAACGTCGACCGCCACCGGGGGGAGGGGAAGGACCGGACGCGGGCGGCGATCGAGGGCGCGCGCCAGGTCGGCCTCCCGGTGGTGGCGGCCACCCTCACCACCGCCATCGTCCTCGTCCCCTTCCTCTTCCTCCAAGGCGAGCTCAGGGACTACTACGTGCCGCTGGCCTGGGCGGTGGGCTTCGCGATCCTCGCCAGCGTCTTCGTGGCCTTCACCTTCGTGCCCGCGATGACCGCGCGGCTGTCGGGCGGCAGGGAGCGGGCGCCGACGGTGCGGGGGGCGGGCGGCTCCGGCGAGGACGCCGTGCGCGACGAGCCCTTCTACGTGCGCGGCTACCGGTCCGCGCTCGGCTTCGCCCTCGACCACCCGGTGCTGATCGCGCTGCTGTGCGCCGGCGCCCTGTACGGGAGCTGGACCCTGTTCGACGGCCACGTGAACCGCGGCGTGCGCTGGTCGTCCTACTGGGGCCAGCGCACCTACATCTCCATCAACGTCGATTTTCCACGCGGGGCCGGCCTCGAGCGCACCGACCGGCTGGCGCGGGAGTTCGAGGCCCGGCTCGCCGCGCTGCCGGAGGTCGAGCGCTACGAGACGGTGGTCCGGCCCCAGCGGGCCCAGATCACGGTGACGTTTCCCGACTCGCTCGAGCACACCTCGGTGCCGGTGGCCATCAAGGAGCAGATGGTGGCTCACAGCTACGGCTACTCGGGGGCCGAGGTGCGGGTGTACGGCTACGGGCCGAGCTTCTATGGCGGCGGCGGGACGGGACCGAACTACACCGTCGACGTGCTCGGCTACAACTACCTCAAGGTGCAGGAGGTCGCCGAGGACCTGGCCGACCGGCTGGGGCGCTTCAGCCGGGTGCGGGACCCGAATCCCAACGCCAGCCGGAACTGGCGGGACCGCGACCGCGAGCACGAGTACTTCCTCACCGTCGACCGCGCCGCGCTAGCCCCCCACCCGCTGTCGGTCGAGGAGCTCCTCTCCCACGTCTCGACCGCGGTGCGGGGCGACGTGCGGGGCACCCGCCTGAGGCTCGGCGGCGAGGAGGTGCCCTACGGCCTCAAGCTGTCCGGCTACCGGGAATTCGACCTGCAGGCGCTCCGCGAACTGCGGGTGCCGGTGGATACGGCGGCGGGCGGCCGGCGGTCGGTGGTGCGGCTCGCCGACGTGGCCGACGTGGAGCCCCGCTCGGTGATCGCGCGCATCGTGCGGGAGAACCAGCAGTACCGGCGCACCGTGGCCTGGGAGTTCCGCGGCCCCCGCAAGCTGGGCGACCTGGTCCGCGACGTCGCTGTCGAGGCGAGCGACCTGCCGCCGGGCTACGAGATCCGCACCGAGCGCGGCTGGCGGTGGAGCGAGGAGGAGCGGAGCCAGGTCTGGCTGGCGATCCTCTTCGCGGTGCTGCTGATCTACATGATGACGGCGGGCCTGTTCGAGTCGCTGGCCGCGCCCTTCGTGGTGCTGCTCACCCTGCCGCTCGCGCTGATCGGCGTCTTCCTCATCTTCTTCTACTCGGGGGCGACCTTCACGCGGACCGCCTACATCGGCGCGATCATGATGGGCGGCATCGTGGTCAACAACGCCATCCTGATCGTTTACCACGTGGGCGAGCTGCGGGAGCGGCTCCCCGACCGGGAGGCCATCGTCCAGG
>CAZEUW010000104.1:0-8496 GCA_964515425.1 uncultured Gemmatimonadota bacterium
TGTAGCGCTCGGCCAGCGTCCGGTCCTCGATCTCCTCGAACTCCATGATCCAGCCGCCCGCCTGGGGCCGGCCGCGCACCCGCGTGAGGTCCCCGGCGAGTCCGATCGGGCCGCCCTCGCTCACGCGGAAGACCCGGTCCTCGACGAAGACCTGCTCCGGGTAGTCCGTCTCGATCTGGACGAAGAGCTCGCCATCGAGGGCGTGCGCCTTCTTGACGTACGCGACCGAGACGGCCTCGCGATCGGTCATCGGCTCCCGAGCGTCCGAAGCCCCGGCGCGACGGCCGGGCCCCGGTCACTCCTCCTCGTCGTCCTCCTCGAGCTCGTCGGCGTCCTCCGACTCGGCGTCCTGCTCGTCCTCTTCCTCGTCGTCCTCCTCGCCTTCCTCTTCGTCCTCCTCGGGCTCCTCTTCCTCCTCCTCGGCGGACGCCTCGATCTCCTCGTCCTCCGTCTCCTCCTCGGCTTCCGTCGCCTCGTCGGCCTCGGCTACTTCCTCTTCGTCGCCCGCGTCCTCTGCCTCGGACGCGGCCTCCTCTTCAGCCGCGGCTTCGTCTTCGGCCGCGGCTTCCTCTTCGGCAACCGCGGCTTCCGCCTCGGCGGCGGCCTCCGCTTCCGCCTCCGCGGCCGCCGCCTCCCTGGCCTCGGCCGCCGCCTCCGCGCGGCGGGAGGTCTTCCAGGCGCCCTCGGGTCCGAGGTAGATCTCCTTCTCGGTGAGCTCCTCGGGCGTCACGCCGTCGTGGAACTGCTCCCACAGGCCCGCGCGCCGGAAGAGCGAGCGGACGGTGTCGGAGGGCTGGGCCCCGTCCCGGAGCCACCGCAGCGCCTTCTCGGCGTCGAGGCGGATCACGGACGGCTCGGTGCGCGGCTGGTAGATGCCCAGGCTCTCGATCGGCGGACCGTCCACCGCGTCGGACTTCTCGATCACGACGATGCGATAGCTGGGCTGCTTCTTCCTGCCCACGCGCTTGAGTCGAATGGTCGCTGGCATCCTGTAAGCGTCCTTCCTGTGTGTACGGACCGACGTCAGCCCATGAGGCGGCGCAGTCCGGCGGGCATCCTGCCGCCCCCGCCGGGGGAGCTCAGGGCGCCCATCTTCTTCATCATCTCGCTCATGTCGGAAAACTGCTTGACGAGCCGGTTGACCTCGTGCACCGGCCGACCCGATCCGCGGGCGATACGTGCCCGCCGGGAGCCGTTGAGCACCCGCGGGTTCCGGCGCTCCTCCGGCGTCATCGAGCGCACGATCGCCTCCATGTGCCGGATCCGCTTCGGATCCAGGTCCGCGCCCTCGAGCATGCCGGGCTTCACGCCGGGGACCATCTTCAGGAGGTTCTCGAGCGGGCCCATCTTCTGGATCTGCTGCAGTGCCTGCAGGAAATCCTCCAGGTCGAACCGCTCGCCCTTCTCGACCTTCTGCTGGAGGCGGCGCGCGGAATCCTCGTCGATGGCCTGCTCCGCCCGCTCGACGAGCCCGACCACGTCCCCCATCTGCAAGATGCGGCCCGCCATCCGCTCGGGATCGAAGGCCGTGAGGTCCTCCGGCCGCTCGCCCGTGCCGACGAACTTCACCGGCACCCCCATCACCGCGTAGATCGAGAGCGCCGCGCCGCCCCGCGCGTCGCCGTCCATCTTGGTCAGCACGACGCCGGTGAGCTCCACCGCCTCGTGGAAGCCCTCGGCGATCCGGACCGCCTCCTGGCCGGTCATGGCGTCCGCCACCAGCAGGACCTCCTGCGGCTCGACCGCCTCGCGCACCGCCCGGAGCTCCTCCATCAGCTCGTCGTCGGCTTGCAGGCGGCCGGCCATGTCGAGCAGCACGAGGGACGCCCCGTCCCGACGCGCCTCGTCCACGGCGCGCTCCGCCAGGCCGACCACGTCCCCCTTGCGGCGCCGGTCGCCGGTCCCCGCGTCCTCCACCTCGCCCCGGATGACCGGGACGTCGATCGCCTCGGCCAGCGTGGCGAGCTGGTCGCCGGCGGCGGGCCGGTACGGGTCGCAGGCGACGAGCACCGGGCTCCCGCCCTCGCGCTTCGCTCGGCGGGCGAGCTTCGCCGCCGTGGTCGTCTTCCCCGACCCTTGCAGGCCCGCCAGCATGACGACCGTGGGCGGGACGGCCGCCTCGGCCAGCTCCGGGCTCTCCGTGCCGAGCAGGTCGGCGAGCTCGTCGTGGACGATCTTGACGACCTGCTCGCCCGGCTTGACCGAGTCCATGACCTCCTCGCCGCGGGCGCGCTCCTTGACCCGCTCGAGGAAGCCCCGCACGACGTCGAACTGCACGTCCGCCTCCAGCAGGGCCCGACGCACGTCGCGGAACCCCTCGTCGAGCATCTCCTCGGTCAGCACTCCGCGCTCGCGGAAGCGGCCGAAGACGTCGTCGAGTCGTTCTCCGAGGCGTTCGAACATGCGCGGAATCCGGGGGCAGGAAGCGGAAGAGTCGGAGCCCTTCAGTATAGCCGCGCCGTTCGACGCGAGCAACGACGCGGACGGCCGGCCATCGGGAGGCGTACACGAGGGCCACGACCGGGATCCGGGCGGCGGCGGGCGCCGGCCCGGAGCCGTCGGGCCCGGGGACGCGAGGCGTCAGCCCCGGCCGTCGCCCACCCGGATGATCTGGCTGCGGGCCGAGCCGACCGAGACGTACCGGATCGGGGCGCCGGCCTGCTCGGCCAGCCGCTCCAGGTAGCTTCGCGCCCGCTCCGGGAGCTCCTCCCAGCTCCGGCAGCCGTCGGTGCTCGCGCCCCAGCCCGGCGCGGACTCGTAGACCGGCTCCACGGCCTCGAGCTCGCGCGCCGAATCCGGGAAGCCCCCGAGACGCTCGCCGCCGCGCTCGTAGGCGACGCCGAGCTTCAGCTCCTCGAAGGGGTCGAGCACGTCCAGCTTGGTCACCGCGAGGCCCGTGAGCCCGTTCACGCCGGCGGCGAAGCGGACGGCGGCCCCGTCGAACCAGCCGGGACGCCGGGGCCGGCCGGTCGTCGCGCCGAACTCGTGGCCGAGCGTCCGCAGCCGCTCCGCCTCGTCGCCGGTCAGCTCGGTCGGGAAGGGCCCGCGGCCGACGCGTGTCGTGTAGGCCTTCATCACCCCCAGCACGGCGTCGATCCGGGTCGGCCCGACCCCGACTCCGGCCGCCGCGCCGCCCGCCGTCGTGGTGGAGGAGGTGACGAAGGGATAGGTGCCGTGGTCGACGTCGAGCAGCGACCCCTGCGCCCCCTCGAGCAGGACGCGGCCGCCCCCGTCGAGCTCCTCCCGGACCTCGGCGCCCACGTCGGTGGCCAGGGCGAGCACGTCGTCCCGGATCTCGTCCAGGCGCGCGAGGATCTCGTCGGCGTCGGCCCGCTCGGCGGCGCCCACGCGCTCCAGCACGTCGTTGGCCGCCTCGGCCCCGCGACGCACCACGTCGTCGCGGCGCTCCGGGTCGCGCAGGTCGCCGACGCGCAGGCCCGACCGAGCCGCCTTGTCGCGGTAGGCCGGCCCGATCCCGCGCCCCGTGGTGCCGATCCTGTCCTCGCCCCGGCTGGACTCCAGGGCGCCGTCGAGCAGCTTGTGGTAGGGAAGCACGAGATGGGCGCGGCTGCTTTTCGCCAGCCGACCGTCGATCTCGACGCCGCGCTCCCGGAGCTCCTCGCGCTCCTCGAGCAGCGTCCACGGGTCGATCACCACCCCGTTGCCGAGCAGGCAGCGGACGTGGGGATAGAGGATCCCGGACGGGATCAGGTGCTGGACGAACTCCTCGTCGTCGACCCGGACCGTGTGGCCCGCGTTGGCGCCGCCCTGGTAGCGGGCCACCAGCGTGGCCTGCTCCGAGAGGACGTCGACGATCTTGCCCTTGCCCTCGTCGCCCCACTGTACGCCGACCACGGCCACGCAGCGGGTCTGGTCGTCGAACATGGTCGTTCTCTCCGTCCGGTGCGGCTGAGCGGCTCTCCAGCGAGCGATCGGGGCCGGTCGTGGCCCCGGCGGGTCAGTCGGCGAGCGGGAGCGACGCCGAGCGGAGGGCGCCGCGGATGTGCTCGCGCGCCTCGTCGTCCACGGGCCGGAGCGGCGGACGCACCGGCCCTCCGGCCAGGCCCATCAGGTCGAGCGCCTCCTTCACGCCGGGCACGCCGTGACGGCCCACCACCGCGCGGTCGAGCGATCCGATCCTCTCTTGGAGCCGCCCGGCCTCGCGGTCGTCCCCCTCCCGCCAGGCCGCGACCAGCTCTCCGCAGGCTCCGGTCGCCAGCAGCGCCACCGCCAGGACGCCGCCCGACGCCCCCACCTGCAGGCCGCCGTACAGCCGGGTGCCGGCGCCCACCAGGACGTCCCCTCTCCCGTCGAATGCCTCGGCCAGGGCGCCGAGCGCGGACATGTCGCCCGACGAGTCCTTGATGCCCGCGACGTTCGGATGTCGGGCGAGCCGCGACGCGAGTCGCTCGTCGATCGCCACGGGCACGTACCGGGGCACGTGGTACAGCAAGACCGGCACCGGCGACGCGTCCGCGACGGCCCGGTTGTCGGCCGTCCACGCCTCCAGGTCCATCGCTTCGGCGTAGTAGGAGGGAGGACGGACGAGGACCGCGTCCGCCCCCTTCCGGGCGGCTTCGCGGCAGAGCCGCACCGTCTGGCGCGTGGACTCCGCGCCGGTCCCGGCCACGATCGGCCGCCCGCGGGGCACGGCCTCCCGGGCCCACTCCACCAGCCGCAGCAGCTCGATCTCGTCGAGCAGCGGCGCCTCGCCGGTCGATCCGCCCACGACGAAGCCCGCGACCGGCCCGGCGGCCCACGTCCGCAGGTTCGCCACGAACGCCCCCCGGTCGATCTCGCCGCTCTCAGGCTCGAAGGGCGTGGTGACGGGGAGGAAGACCCCTTCGAAGCGCGTCCCCGCCGCGCCGCCCTCCACCGGCTCAGTAGCCACGCTCTTTGTCGACCCGGTTGCGCAGCGGTCGGCCGTTCAGGTACCGCTCCACGTTCTCCAGCAGGAGCCCGGTCTCGCGCTCCCAGAAGCGGCCCGACACCCCGGCCACGTGCGGCGTGATCAGCACGTTCTCCATCTCCCAGAGGGGGTGGTCCGCGGGGAGCGGCTCCTCGCGGAAGACGTCGAGCCCGGCCCCGCGGATCCGCCCCGCCCCCAGGGCCGAGACGAGCGCCTCCTCGTCGACGACGGCGCCCCGCGAGAGGTTGATCAGCACGCCCTCCTCGCCGAGGAGCGCGAGCTCCGGTGCCCCGAGCAGGTCGCGCGTGGCGTCGGTCTCGGGGAGCGCCACGACGAGCACGTCGGACTCCCTCAGGAGCCGGTCCAGCTCGTCCGGGACGAGCATCCGCTCCACCTCGGCCGGGGCCTCGGCGGGCGTGCGACGGAGGCCCAGCACGCGCATGCCGAGAGCGGCGGCGCGGCGGCCCACGGCCGAGCCCACGCCGCCGTAGCCGAGCACGCCCAGCCTGCACCCCGCCAGCACGCGGAGCGGTCCGCCGGACCCGGCGAGATCGCCGTGCGCCCAGCGACGCTCCGCCCGCGCTCGCTCGGCCACGTCGAGGCCGCGGGCGAAGTGGAGGGCCATCGCGAGGGCGTGCTCGGCCATGGGCTCGGCGTGGAGGCCCGCCGAGTTGGTCAGCACCACGTCGCTGGCCCGCATCTCCGGGTAGAGGGTCCCGCTCACGCCGGCGGCGCCCGAGTGGACCCAGCGCAGGTTCTCCGCCGCCCGGAACGCCTCGCGGGGGAGGCCGAACCCGCAGTAGACCTCCGCCCCGCGGATCGCCTCGAGCAGCGCCTCCGGCACCCGGTCCGAGCCGTCGCCGGTGAAGTGCCCGCCGACCTCCAGTCGCCGGAGGCTCCACCCGGGGCCGAGCGCCTCGCGCACGCGGCGCTCGGTGTCGTCCGGCATGTGCCAGAGCGGGTAGTCCGGCGCCTCCATCCATACGAGGAACGTGCGGCCCGCGTCGACGGCCGTCACTTCAGGCGGGTGCCCTGCACGTCCGGACGCTCCGAGAGCCGCCGGAGCAGCTCCTCGGTCGCCTCGTCCTTGCCGCGGATGCCGTATTCGAAGGCGCTCGAGCCCTCCTCCCGCCGGTGGCCGATCCGATGGGCGTCGATCTCCACCTCGTCCATCAGCCCGTCGAGCCACGCGCCGTCCGCGTCCGGGTCGGCGAGCACGACCTCCAGGGACTGCTCCGAGCGCTCGCTGATCACGGCCGCCTCGAACCACCCCAGGCCGAACAGCGTCGCCACGACCAGCACGGTGGCGCCCACCGCCTCCACGTAGAGGCGGAGGCCCACGGTCATGCCGATCGCCGCCACGACCCAGAGCGTGGCCGCGGTGGTCAGGCCCAGCACGCTGCCGCGCGAGACCAGGATCGTGCCGGCCCCGATGAAGCCGATGCCCGAGACGATCTGCGCGGCGATCCGGGCCGGGTCGGCCCGGATCAGGTCGTGCCGGACCAGCTCGCCGGCCGCCACCAGGGAGAGCTCGGTGAGCAGCGCCGCGCCCAGGCAGATGAGGATGTTCGTGCGCAGGCCCGCGGGCTTGCCCGAGAGCTCCCGCTCCATCCCCACGGCCGCGCCCAGCACGAGCGCGAGCAGAAGACGTCCGAGCAGCGGCAGGCGGAGGCCCTCCGTCCACTGCGCCGGGTCCAACAGCGCCGCCAGCTCCACCGCGCCCACCGTCCTAGCCCCGCGTCACCGGGCACCGACCCGCTCCGAGCGCAGACCCATGCGCTCGTACGCCTCGGCGAGGGTCTCGCGGGCGATGGACCGGCAGCGGCGGGCCCCGTCGGCCAGGATCTCGTGCACGCGGTCGGGCTCCGCCTCCAGCTCCCTCGCGCGCTCGCGGATGGGCGCCAGGTCGTCGGCCAGGTGGTCGGCGAGCCGCCGCTTGCAGTCCACACAGCCCAGCTCGGCCGTCTGGCAGCGGACCTCGATCTCGTCCCGCTCCGCACCGTCGGTGAAGTGCTCGTGCAGGGCGAAGACGTTGCAGACGTGGGGGTTCCCCGGGTCGTCCCTCCGGACCCGTGCCGGGTCGGTGACCGCGGTGCCCACGGTGCTCCGGAAGGTCTCCCGGTCGGCGATCATGGGGATCGTGTTGCCGAGGGACTTCGACATCTTGGAGGCGCCGTCGAGGCCGAGGATCCGGGGGCCCGTGCCGGCGAGCGGCTCCGGCTCGGGGAAGAGCTCCCCGAAGCGCCGGTTCCACCGGCGGGCGATCTCGCGGGTCAGCTCCAGGTGCTGGAACTGGTCCTCGCCCACGGGCACCCGCTCCCCGCGGTAGAGGAGGATGTCGGCGGCCTGCAGCACCGGGTAGTTGAGCAGCCCGGCCTCGACCGACTCCTGCCGGGCCGCCTTCTCCTTGAACTGGGTCATCCGCTGGAGGTCGCCCAGCGGCGTCACCGTGTTGAGGATCCAGGCCAGCTCGGTGTGCTCGGGCACGGCCGACTGCACGAAGAGCGTGCACCGCTCCGGATCGAGGCCGGCCGCCAGCAGGGACACCGCCACGTCGAAGACGCGGTCCGGCAGCTCGTCGGGCTCGTACGGGACCGTGATCGCGTGGAGGTCCACGATGCAGTAGATGCAGTCGTAGTCGTCCACGAGCTCGACCCAGTTCTTGACCGCCCCCAGGTAGTTGCCGAGGTGGAGCTCGCCGGTGGGCTGGATCCCGCTGAAGACTCGCGTAGCTTCGCTCATCGGGTCCGTGGGCTGTCGTCCGGGGCGCGGGCTCGGCACCGCCGGCTCCGCGCCGTCCCGACAAAGAGAAAGGCGGCGGCGAAGCCGGCGGTGTCGGCTCCGCGCCGCGCGCTGGAGGCGGTCTCGGTGCGGCGGTAAGTTAGGCCGGCGATTCGAGCCGAGCAAGCCGAGGAAGGCCGATGATGCAGGCGTTTCCTGACGCCTCGACCGAGGACGTCGAGCTGATCGAGACGGCCACCCGGGCGGCCCGCTCCGCCGCCGAGGCGCACCGCGAGGGCGTCCCCTCGGCCGACCCCGGCTCGCACGTGCTCAAGGGTCGCGCCGACTTCGTGACCGAGGTGGACCGGGAGGCGGAGCGCCGCTGCGTGGCGGTGCTCGAGGAGCGCTTCCCCGAACACTCGGTGCTCGCCGAGGAGGGCACGCGCGAGGCGGGCACCGGCGGGAGCGCGCCGGCCGCCGTCCGCTGGATCGTCGATCCGCTCGACGGCACCACGAACTGGATGCACGGCTACCCCGAGCACGCCGTCTCGATCGCCGCCGCCGACGCCGACGGGCTCCGCGTGGCCGTGGTGCTGAACTCGGCCTCCGGGGAGCTGTTCCAGGCGATCCGCGGCGCCGGCGCCCGGCGGGACGGCCGTTCCGTGACGGTCTCGGAGGTGGACCGGCTCGACCTCGCGCTGGTCGGCACGGGCTTCCCCTTCAAGAAGCCGGAGGTGCTCGAGCCCTACCTCGACACCCTGGGGCGGATCATCACGACCACGAGCGGCGCGCGGCGGGCCGGCTCGGCGGCGCTCGACCTGTGCGACCTGGCCTGCGGCCGGCTGGACGCCTTCTTCGAGTACTGG
>CAZEUW010000105.1:0-8439 GCA_964515425.1 uncultured Gemmatimonadota bacterium
GCGCGACCCGGACCGTCTCCTCCAGCGCCGTGGGGCCGCCCGGCGCGGAGCCGCGGTCGACGGTCACCGCGGCACCCGCCGGAGCCCGCGGGCCGCCGCGCTCAGGCGCCGCCCCCCGGGTCGAGGGCGCGCTCGACCCGGTCCCGCACCTCGATCAGGTGGAGCCGCGTCACCCGGTCCTCGGCGTCCGACAGCCGCTCCTCGATCGTCGACGCGAGGTCGCGGAGCTCGCCCCGGGCCAGCGCGCCGACGTCGCTGTCGTTGTCCAGCTTGTCGATCATGGTCCGGGTCCAGGCCCGCTGCAGCTCGCGCCGGTAGGGTCCGATCGTGACGTCGCCCCCGCCGTCCAGCTCCGACCAGACGCCGTCGCGCAGGTCCGAGAGCATCTCCGAGGGCGCGTAGGGCTCGGGGCCCGAGCGGACGGCCGTCTGTTCGACCAGGCGGTTGAGCCGGGCGTCGGAGAGCAGGTCCTCCAGCAGGTCGGACTGCGCGTCGGAGATTCGGTCGACGGTCCCCGTCGGCTCGAAGCGCCGCACGATGTCCGGGTCCACCAGGTAGGACGGCGTGCGGAAGGCGTTCTCGATCAGGAAGGACATCGCCTCCCGCTGCTTCGCCCGCGGGACCGGCGTGTGGACCACACCGGGCTGACCGTAGTGCTTCCGCTCGCGGTAGACGCCGCCGACCAGCGTGACGACGTGCCCCATCTCGTCCTCCCACTGCCCGACCAGCCGGCCGTAGAGCTCCTCCAGCGTGTCGTAGGACTCGCCCTCCTCGGAGGTCGCTTCCACGATCATCGGCACGATCCGCCGGATGTTGCGGAGGCCCAGGCGCGTGGCGGCGACCGGATCGGCTCCGAGGTCCTCGGTCTGGGCGCTCGGGTCGATTCCGTCGGCCGAGCCGAAGCGGAGCCAGGGGTTCTCCTCCTGCCGGCGGGCCCACTCGTTCAGCGTCGGTCTCTCGGCGTCGGGGGAGCCCGCCTCCGGGATGGGACGGTAGCCCCACTCCGCCGCGAACTCGTCGTACGGGCCGATCTTGGGGATGAGCCGCGCCCCGTCCCCGGGCTGCGCGACGTAGTTGAAGCGGCCGTAGTCCATGATCGACGCCTCGTCCCCGTGCGCGGCGGTGAAGGAGGCGCTCCGGAGCGAGTCCACCGGGAACGCCGAGCTCGCCTTCATGTTGTGCGGGAAGCCGAGCGAGTGGCCCACCTCGTGGGAGGTGACGTACTGGACCAGCCGCCCCATCAGGGAGTCGGGCAGCGGCAGGTCGGCCGCCCGCTCGTCCAGCGGCGCCACCTGCGTGAAGTACCAGCCCCGCAGGAGGTTCATGACGTTGTGGAACATCTGGATGTCCGCCTCGAGGATCTCGCCCGAGCGGGGGTCGTGGACGTGGGGGCCGTACGCGTTCTCGGTGGTGGAGGGCGTCCAGCGGACGACCGAGTAGCGGGCGTCCTCGGGGTGCCACTCCGGGTCCTCGGCCTCGGAGGGCGGGTAGCGGCCGACGATCGCGTTCTCGAAGCCCGCCTGCCGGAAGGCCTCCCGCCACGCCTCGATGCCTTCCCGGACGTACGGCTTCCAGCGCTCGGGCGTCCCCGGCCCGACGTAGAAGACGATCGGCTCGACCGGCTCGCAGGGCGTCGTCTCCCCCGCCGGGCACTCGAGCCGCCAGCGCGTGATGTAGTTGCGCTCCGGCGCGCGGTGCTCGGGCCGGCCGTAGTCGTACTGCTGCACCTGGAAGAAGCCCACCCGCTCGTCGGCCAGCCGCGGGCGCATCGGCTCCTCGGGGAGCCGGACCATGCTGTGGTGCATCACCAGCGAGATCGTCTCGGCGGCCCCTCCCCCGAAGAAGGGGTTGCCGTCCTCGTCGTCGTCCCCGCCCCGGTACGTCATCAGCGAGCGCACCTCGATGTTCTCCGGGAAGGCGAGCACCTCCTCGAGGAAGGTCCGGTCGGCGTCCAGCGAGTTCGCCCCGATCAGCTCCTTGGCGGAGAACTCGGGCACGTCGGTGGTGAACAGCTCGGTGACGTCGACGACCGGCGCGCTGTCGTCGGGCGCGAAGGTCTCGACGTCGAACGCCGCGATCACGGGCTCGAAGCTGGCCGCCTGCACGGACCGGTAGATCGCCTCCCCGGTGTCGGCCACGATCTCGTAGCTCACGTTCCGGAGGAGCACCGTCTGCTCGGCCGGCCGGTACTCCCAGCGGACGACCCGGCTCGCGGCCTTCAGCCCGCCGAAGCCGGTGCCGTGGCGGGCCTTCGCGATGCGGGAGACCCAGAGGGCCACCCGGCCCAGCTCGGCGCGGGGGATCTCGTAATAGAGCTTCTCGTCGACGCGGTGCGTGACGAACAGGCCCGAGTCGGTCACCGCCTCCTCGGTGATGACCTCGTCGTAGGGCTCGATCTCGTCCTCGTCCTCCTCGTCCTGCTCGGTCGTGTCGGCGGGCGCCGCCCGCTCGGCCGTGTCGGCCGGAGCGTCGGGCTCCTCCTGGGCCGCCAGCGGGGCGGCCGACCAGGCGAGCAGAGGAGCCGCCAGCAGGGCGACCAGGGCGAGGACGAGCGACGACGCTCGGACGTTTCGCGGTGACATGTCGACCTTCCTTCGGGAACGCACGGTTCTGTCTGCGGGACGATCGTCGAATCTCACTCCCGGTCCACCTCGGGTACGGCCTCCTGCATCTTCTCCTCGAACCACGACGGCTCCTTCATCGCGTCGAGGTCCAGCTCGAAGTCGGGCCGATCCCCCACGTCGAGCTTGGCGCGAAACTCCCGGATCTCGCGTCCCGAGAGCCCCAGCTCGCCGAGCGCCTCCTCGTCGAGGCTCGCCCCCCCGGAGGCGACCCGGACCTCGCCCTCCTCCCCGGTCTCCAGCAGCCGGGCCAGCGCCCGCCGCTCCCCGAGGCTGAGGTGGGCGCCGGCGAACTCGTAGTCGATCCACGCCTCGTAGCTCAGCGGCGCCACTCGCTTCAGCATGCCGGCCATGACCTCGGCGTAGGCCCGTATCTCGTACTGGGCGTGCGCGTCGCAGCGGAGGGAGAGGAAGTGGCAGAGGTTGTGGAGGTCGATCTTCCAGTACCACTGGGTATAGACCGAAGCGGGCAGGTCGATGCGGGCGAGCTCGCGGGCGACGTCCTCCTCCAGCAGCCACTCGTAGAGGTCGCCGGAGCCCGCTCTGAGCTCCCGCCAGCGGCGCACGGCCTCGCGGTAGACGTCCGGGTCGGCGTCCGCGTCGCGGCCCTGGCGGTTGGCGGTGCTCTGGAGTGCGAAGTCGGCCTCGTCGGGCGTGTAGAAGAGGAGCGGGAGGAGCGAATACCGGGCGCTGTACTCGTTGATGTTGGCCGTCCTGTGCCGCACCCACTGGCGCGCCACGAAGATCGGCATGCAGCAGTGGAACTTGAGCTCCACCATCTCGCTGGGCGTCGTGTGCCGGTGGCGCCGCAGATATCGGATCAGCCCGCGCGTCCGGCTCCGCCTGCGGGTGCCGTGGCCGTAGCTGACGCGGGCCGCGGCCTCGACGTCCTCGTCGCTGCCCATGTAGTCGACCAGCGACACGAAGCCGTGGTCGAGGACGGGAAAGTAGCCGCCCAGGATCTCCTCGGCGGCGGGGTGGGTGGGTCGCTTCGTCTCCATGCGGGCGGGGTCGGCCTGTCGTGGGGTCGGCGGTCGTCGGCTCCGTAGTCGCCCGCTCCGCGGCGTGGGTCGGCACGCGGAGTGCGGCGGTGTGGGTCGGCGCGGGCCGCGGGGCGGCCCGGCACCGGGAGGATAGGGCTCGGCGCGGGGACTCGCCACCGTCGGGGGGCCGGCCCTTCCACCTCGATCCCGCCGCGGATAACGTAGGCCACATGAACGCTCCCGAGCCCCGCGAGACCGAACGCAGCCGCCGCTCCCACGGGCCGGAGGACGACCCGCGGGACATCGTCACCGAATACGCCTTCCAGGTCGACCCCGAGCTGCTCGGCATGCCCCTGGCCGGGCCATTCCGGCGGCTGGCCGGCCTCTTCCTCGACCTGATCGCGCTGGCGCTCCTCTTCCCGTTCCGAGCCGTGCTCGGCGAATTCCTGGGCGTCACGGGCATCGTCAACTTCCTCGTGGCCGCGGCGGTCGCCTGGATGCTCTGGCGCCTGGCCTCGCCGCGCTGGCACCGGACGCCGAACCGGGCCGTGCGGCTCCTCCTGCAGACGGCGGCGGTCGTGGTCGCGCTGGTCGGCGTGGGGCAGCTGCTCTCGGGTGGTGGGAACGGAGGCTCCGGAGCGGAGGAGGCCGAACGGGCGGCCGAGCGGGCGGACCGGGCCGTGGAAGGGCTCTCTCCCGAGGCGCGCGCGGCCCTCGCCGGCGAGACCGACGTCCGCCTCGGCCAGCTCGTCGGCAGCGTCGGCGACCTGATCGCCCTGTCGCGCGCCGGGTCGCCCGAAGAGGCCCAGCCGATCGCCGACCGGGTCGCACTGCAGCTGTACCGCCGCGGCGTGCCCGCCAACGACGTGGCGCGGGAGCTGGAGGCCGCGCTGGCCGAGGACTCGACCACCGCCTGGATGTCCCGCGTGGCCGCCCGGGCCGGGAGCCGGGTCGATTCCGTGGCTCGGGAGCGGCGCTCGACGTCCGACAGCCTGGCCCTCCGCTACGCGGAGGCGCTCACCGCCGGCGACACGATCGCCTCGGACACGCTGCACCCCGCCCTCGTGGACGCCCTGGCCGGCGAGCAGCTCCGCGAGCTCAGGGAGGACAACCGTGAGCTCAGGTCCGATCTCGAGGAGGCGACGACCACCCGCGGATTCGTGAGCCGCGGGATGGACATGATCACCGAGGATCTCGGGATCGGGATCGGCTGGCTCGGCCTCTACTTCACCGCCTTCCTCACGCTGTGGAACGGTCGCACGCCCGGAAAGCGTCTGGTGGGCACGCGCGTCGTACAGCTCGACGGCGAGCCGATCGGATGGTGGGACGCCTTCGGCCGGTTCGGCGGATACGCCGCCGGGCTCGCGACCGGCACGCTCGGCTTCCTGCAGATCTTCTGGGACCCGAACCGACAGGGGATCCAGGACCGGATCGCCCGCACCGTGGTGATCCGGACGCGGGGCCTGCCGGAGCACGGGGAAGGCTGACCGGCGTCATCGGGCGCGGGCCCGGCCCCCGGGATCGATCACCCCGGGGCTTGCGCACGCCATATTTGTTCTACATAGTAAAACCATGTCGAACGCCGGGTTGGGAAGGTTGGAGCTCGCCGTGCTCGTGGCCGTCGCGACGCTCGGCGACGAGGAAGCCTACGGCCTCGGCGTTCGCCGCGAGGTGAGCGAGACGCGCGGCCACGACTACTCGGTCGGCGCCATCTACACGACGCTCTCCCGATTGGAGGAGAAGGGGCTCGTCGAGTCCTGGATGTCCGAGCCACGACCCGAGCGCGGGGGACGCTCCCGCCGGCAGTTCCGGGTCACCGCCGCCGGGAGCGCGGCGCTCCGCGAGTCGGCGCGGGTGGCGGCCCGCCTCTGGCACCTCGACCCCGGGGTCGAGCCGGCATGAGCGGACCGCCGGTGGCCGAGGCGCTCCTGAGGGGCTGCATCGCCGACCCCGGCCTCGAGGAGGCGGTGCTGGGGGACCTCGCCGAGGAGTGGGGCGAGCGCGCCGCCGACGACGGGGTCGACGCCGCGAACGGCTGGTACCGCGTCCAGGCGCTCAGGAGCGCCCCGCACCTCGTGGCGGCCTGGTGGCGGTGCGCCGGCCCCCGCGAGTTCTGGAGGACGCTCGGTCGAGCGGTCCTCGTCCTGGCCGCCGCCGTGCTGCTCGCCGCCCTCACCTTCGTGGGGATGCTGATCGTGAGCGACGGTCCGCCGGGCGCGCCGCCGCCTCGTCCGAACCCGCACGCCCTCGCCCTCGCGATGATCGTCGCCAGCGCGGGCTGGGCGTTCCTCTCCGGCGTCGTGGTCGCCGTCCGCACCCGGCGCGCCCCGATGGCGGCGGCCGGGGCGCTCGCCCTCGGCTGGATCCCCGCGACGCTCGTCCCGGCCGTCGCCTTCCCCACGCCCCCGGGGGCGCCGGTCTGGCTCTACCTCGCCTTCCCGGCGGCGCTGGCGCTGGCCACGGCGGTGGGCGGTGCCGCAGCCACGCTCCTCCGACGTCCCGACGGCGCGAAGGCGTCGGACTCCGATCCCTCTACCCTCGTGACAACGATGACGACGAAGACCGAGAACACCCCGTTCCGACGGCGGGCCGTCCGGGTCGTGGCCGTGACGACGCTCCTGCTGACGGTCCCCCTGGTGGCGATGCAGTTCACCGCCGAAGTGGACTGGAGCTGGTTCGATTTCGCCTTCATGGGCGCCCTCGTCATGGGCGTCGGTCTCACGTACGAGTTCGCGGCGATGAAGACGGGGAACTCCGCCTACCGCTTCGCGGTCGGCGCCGCGCTCGCGGCAGCCTTCCTCCTCGTCTGGGTGAACGGCGCCGTGGGCCTCATCGGGTCCGAGGGCAACCCCGCCAACCTGATGTACGCCGGGGTGCTCGCCGTCGCCCTCGCCGGTGCCGTCGGCGCGCGCTTCGAGCCCCTCGGGATGGCACGGGCGATGTTCACGACCGCAGCCGCCCAGGCACTGGTCGCCACGATCGCGATCGTCTACGGGTTGGGGGCGCCTGCGAGCGGGCCGGTGGAGCTGGTGGCCACGAACGGGTTCTGGGTCGCGATGTGGCTCGCTTCGGCCTGGCTGTTCCGGAAGGCCGCGGTGCAGCCGATCCCGACGCGCGCGACGGCCGAGGGCTGACCCGCGCGCCGCGCACCGTCCTCGCCCTCAGGCCAGCATGGCGATCCGGCGCAGGAAGCGGCGGCGGACGGGCGGGACCCGCAGCACGAGATTCGCCGTCCGCAGCATCGGCCGCATCAACCGCCCCTCCCGGAAGAGGAGCAGGCGCGTCAGCCGGTCGGTGAACGCGTTGACGCCCTCCACGATCACCTCACGGCGCCCCCGCTCGTAGTCGGCGAGCGGAGCGGCGGAATCCGCCTCGAGCGCCGACAGCAGGGCCGACGTCAGCCGTGCCGCGTCCTGGAGCCCGGCGTTCATCCCCTGCCCGCCCACCGGGCTGTTGAGATGCGCGGCGTCTCCGGCGAGCGCGACCCTCCCCGCCACGAAGCGTGACGCGACGCGCCGATGGAGCCGGAAGCGGCTCTGCCAGATCGTCTCGTAGTCCTCCCGGGTGCGGACCTGGAGGAAGAGCGTGCGGGCCGCCGCCGCCACCCGCTCGTCGAGCGGCCGCTCCCCCTCGTCGTCGTCCCCGGCGCTGAAGGGGAGGATCAGCCGCCACCGCCGCTCCGAGATCCGGATCCCGACCGCCACGACCTCCTCGGTCGCGAGGCGGGGGAACGGCAGGTCCCGGTCGTCGGCCAGCTCCAGGTCCGCGAGCGCCGCCAGGGTCCCGTAGGTGCCGCCGTCGAAGGAGGCGCCGATCGCCTCGCGCACGAGGCTGTGTGCGCCGTCGCATCCCGCCGCGAACGCGGCCTCGACCGTGCGGCGCTCGCCGTCATCGCCGCGCCAGCCCACCCGCACCGCGTCCCCGTCGCCGGCGACCCCGACCACCTCCGAGGAGAAGCGCACCTCCGCCGTCGGCTCCGAGCGGACGGCCTCGAGCAGCAGCCGCTCGGTGACCGACTGGGGGACGATCAGCAGCTGCGGGTAGCGCGTCTCGCCAGCGAGCTCCTCGAGGGGGATCGAGAGGAGGACGCGGCCGGTCGCGGCGTCCACCAGCTCCACCCGGCCGAGCGCGATGCCGCGGGCGAGGAACGTCTCGGCCACGCCGAGCTCGGCCAGGAGCTCCTGCGTTCGGGGCCAGATGGCCGGCGCACGGGAGTGCTCGGCGGTGTGGGGCTCCTTCTCGAGGACCAGCACGCGGCGGCCGGCACGGGCCAGACCCAGCGCCAGGAAGAGGCCGACGGGCCCGGCGCCGACGACCACGACCTCGGGGCGCGGCGGGCCGCCCCCGGTGGTGCCCCCCGCTCCCCCGGCGGCGTCGATCCGGCCCTACCTCTCCTCACCGCCGGCGCTGACGACCGGGCCTTCGGCATCGGGAGCCTCCGACGGCGCGTCGATCAGTTCTCGGCCCTCTCCCCAACTGGCCAGGGCCAGCGAACTCGCCGCGGAGCCCGCGCCGGCCAGCCCGAAGACGGCAACCATCGTCAGGAGCTCGAGCGAGGCCGCTTCGAGCATGTCCGCGGCGAGGACGAAGAGCACTCCGAAGACGAGCCCCCCTGCGCCCCCCCAGAGCGTGAAACGGGGCATCGAAAGCTGGTCGAACGTGCGGCGCCCTCCGGCCAGGGCCAGGACGCCGGAGAAGGTGACGCCGGCGAGGAAGCCGAGCAGTCCGAACCCGAGGGGGAACGGGACGTCGGCGGCGCCGGGTCCCAGGATGAGCAGGAGCGCCATGCCCGCGCCGAACCACGCCAGCGCCCAGGTCAGGCCCATGCCGATCGC
>CAZEUW010000106.1:0-8351 GCA_964515425.1 uncultured Gemmatimonadota bacterium
CGTGGATGATCTTGTCGAACACCTCGTTGGCGTCGAGCCGGTCGACCTCCTCGCCGGTGCGCGGGTTGACCAGGGGATAGTCCTCGCCGTCGCGGACGGCCTGCATGAACTCCTCGGTCACGCCGACCGAGATGTTGAAGTTCGTGATCTTGTCCTTCTGCTGCTTGCAGTCGATGAATTCCAGCACGTCGGGGTGGTCGACCCGCAGGATGCCCATGTTGGCTCCGCGACGGGTGTTGTGGCTCACGAAGCCGTTCGCCACGTACGTCTCCTTGCCCGGCACCGTGAGGTCGAGCGTCAGCCGCTCGTCCTCCTCGACGCTCTCCACCCGGTCGTAGAACTGGTCGTTGGCCAGGAACTGGACGAGCGGGCTGGTGCGGATCTCCTCGTCCTCCTCGGCCAGCGTGGCGAGGCGGGAGCGCGTGAGATTCCGCGGCGCGGCGACGTCGGGCAGGTAGTGCTGGATGTCGCGATAGAGCGCCCGGTTGGCACCGCGGGAGCCGCGTCCCGGCCCGCTGCCGCGCCCCGGTCCGTCGTAGGCCGTCCGAAGGAGCTCACCCTGGTTCGGGATGACGTCGTTGCGCTCCCACGCCTTGTCGCTTCCGTCGGTGAGCCGGTCGTCGCGGGCCTCGTCGAGGAGCCCGATCGTCTCGGCGAACACCTCGAGGCCCGCCTGCGTCACGACCCTGAGGCGGTACAGCGGCCGGTCGCCAAAGGCGCCGGTGCGGTCCTCGACCACCGAGATCCGGCTCGGCACGCCGACCGCCAGGAGCAGCTGCTGAACGTCGTCCACTAGCTCCCGGGAGACGGAAGAGAGCAAGGGATAGCCGTCCTCGGAGACGCTCCCGTCGGCGGTGAACAGTCCGCGCAGGAAACCGCGGGCCATCTCTGCGCCCTTCGTGAACGCCACGCGCGGCACACGCACCTCGTGGGCCGAAGGCTTCTCCACACCGATCTGCTCCAGCCAGTTCACGAGCGTCGTGGCGTTGAGGAAGTAGTTCGTGCTCTGGTCGCCGCCCTTCCTGCTCTCCACCGGGGTGACGTCGAAGAGAGAGCGCGCGGTCGAACGGACCCACTCTGCCACCTCGGGCTGGCTGTCCGCGACGGTGAGGATCACGCGACCCGTCGTGCCGCCGACGTTGTAGCGATTCACGGCGCCGTCGCCGATCAGGTAGCCGAGAAACTCCCCCAGCTCACCCGACGCTCTCTCCGGGATGCGCACTTCGCTCGCGTTGTGGTGCGGCCGGTCCGCGAGCGCGGGAAGACGGTAGTCATCCGGCTCCAGCAGGTGACCCTTCTGGAGGACGACCCAGTCGCCCGCCTCGAGCTCGTCCATCCGACGCCACACGTAGGCGCCCTCGTCGTCGATCACCCGCACCCGATGACGGTTCGTGGCCGTCAGCTCGTAGCCGCTCTCGGTCCGGATCCGGCGCACGTCGGCCACGCCGTGGTTGTAGAACTCCTCGGATGCCCGGGGGCCTTCGTCGGTCGCGACCTTGAGCGGGCGGTCGTGGCGGTGCCAGGAGTCGGCGGGCGCCTCCTCCGGCCCCAGCTCCCGGATCGGCACGAAGCCCCGGTCGGTGCTCACCAGGGTCTCGGGCACCACGCACCCTCCCTGCTTCACCGCCTCGGTGGAGGCGTCGTAGACCTCCATGAACGAGACGGGTCCGGAGGCGACGCCCATGGTGGACTTCACCACGTCGCCCCGCGGCCGGAGCTGGCTGAAGCCAAAGCCAGTGCCGCCTCCTGACTGGTGGATCAGCGCCATGTTCTTGAGCGTCTCGTAGATGCCGTCCAACCGGTCGGGGACCGGCAGCACGAAGCAGGCGGAGAGCTGACCGAGCGGACGGCCCGCGTTCATCAGCGTGGGGCTGTTCGGCTCGAACTGGCCGGTCCGCATGAGCTCGTAGAACTCGCGCGCGGTCTCCCGCACCTCCTCCTCGCTGGCCCCGTAGCGGGCGTCCTGGGAGGCGATGACGCGCGCCACGCGCCAGAACATGTGGCGCGGCTCCTCCACCGGCTCGCCGTCCGCGTCCTTCTTGAGGTAGCGGCGGGCCAGCACCGTGCGGGCGTTCTCGGTGAGCTGCGGCTCGGGGAGCTGGGCGGGGGCGACCTCGCTGCCGATCCTCTCGGCTACGGCCTCGGGGGGGTTCATCTGGGCGACCTCTCCTCTGCTTCGGGTTCGTTCGTTGGCGCACGTTCCGACGCCGGGACGTACCCGGCGCTCGAGCCGAAGCCGGAGGGAGGCACCTTCGGGAGTGCAGACGCCCGCGTCCGGGTCGAGGCCCGACCTGTGTCGCTGCATCACGTTTCGCGCCCGGAGACACCTCTCCCGCGGTCGCTCGTACACCGCAGGACGTGGAGGGTGACGCTGCCGGGCGGGACGTCCGTTCCGTTCTCCACGTGGCGACACGCGTTTTCCACGGGATCGGACCGGTTTTGCACAGCGTTTTCCACCGTCCCCACAACATCTTGGGGCCCGAAAAGAGTAAGCCCACGACATGTTGGGGTCAAGGGGCCGGGAGCGGCTCGTCGGGGGATCCGACCGGTCCCCGGATCGACGGGCGGGCGGACGCCGCGAAAGGCCCGGCGCGACGCGCCTCAGAGCAGGAAGATGACCGCCAGCACGAGGAGGAGCAGCAGGGCCAGCGTGGTGACCTTCGCCACCGGGGGCGAGCCGCCGCGGGCGCTCCGCCGTATGCGGACCTCCGGCGCGCCGCCGCCCGATCCGTCGGAGGCGGAGGCCTCCCCGTCGCGGCCGTCGCGCGAGGCGGCCTCGCCCTCGCCGGGATCGACCCGGCGGTCGCTGCGCAGCAAGCCGCCCCCGCGGGCCGCGGGCCGCCGCTTCGGCCGCAGCACGCCGCCGCCGCGCAGGCTCACACGCCGATCGGAGCCTCGATCGCCTCTTCGGCGGCCCGGGCTCATGGGTCGCGTCCCCTGCGGCGTCCGCTCATCGAGTTCGCCTCCCGCTCGGTGAGTCCTCGGATCGTCGGGTCGACCCGCGGGGCGACCCGAATGGATGATACGCAGCGCCTCCCGGACGGATCCGCTCCGGACGCTCGGCGTCCGAGGGCACGCCCGGGTGCCACGGATCGCGGAACGGCCCGTGGCCGGCCTCCCCGGCTCAGGGGTGGCGGAGGTACGGCGCCGCCCGGGGGTCGGCCCGCAGCTCCGCGAAGTACGGCTGGTTGTGCAGGGCCAGGCGCTGACCGACACCGAGCCGTTCGAGTCGCTGGAGCCAGTCCGCCGCCCGATCCGCGTCACTCAGCGCCGCGTGGAGCGTCACGAGGTCGAAGAGGTTCGATCGCCGCTCGCCGTCCGCCGCACCGGTCGCGTCGGCCCCGACGCCCGCCGCGAGCTCGACCGCGAGCTCGCGGGCGGGCGCCGGTCGACCCGTCCGGGCAGCCACCACCGCCCGGCCGCGACGGACGCTCTGGAGCCCGTGCACGGAGGGGTCGAGACGCTCGGCCCGTCGTCGCGCCTCCCCGCCTCGCCCGGCCTCGGCGAGCGCCAGAGCGAGGAACCAATCGGCCTGCGGGTAGGTCCCCAGCTCGAGCGTCCGGCGCAGGCGGTGGACGGCGGCCTCGAAGTCTCCGGCGTAGTAGAGGAACCGTCCGAGGTCGCCGTTGATCGACACCGAGAGCGGATCGAGCCGCTGCGCCCTCCGCATCTGGGTCAGCGCCTCCTCCTGCCGGCCTTGCGTCGCCAGCAGGAAGGCGAGCCACTGGCGAGCCGTCGCGTAGCTCGGGTTCAGCGCGATGGCCCGCCGGAACGCGGTCTCCGCTCGGCGCGCGTCCACGCTGCGCAGGCTCTGGCCCATCGCGGCGTGGCCCTCGGGAAGGTCGGGATCGAGCTCCAGGGCGCGCTCCGCCGCCCGCCGCGCCCTCCGGACCGCCTGCTCCCGGGTCACGAGCTCGGGCGCCAGGCCGGACACGTTCGGGGAGGACGGGATGAGGACGTACACGCTGGCCAGCCCGGCCCACGCCTCCGCGAAAGCGGAGTCGCGCTCGAGCGCCCGCCGGTAGAGCTCGAGGGCCCGCCGGAAGCTCTCGGGCGTGCGCTGATTCCAGGCGTGGCGAGCGCGCAGGTGGAGGCTGTACGCCTCGAGGTCCCGGGTGGGGAGGGCGACCGCGGGCTCGACCTCGGCCGCGCCCAGCCGCCGCTCGAGGGAATCGGTGATGGCCCGCGCGATCTGCTGCTGGATCTCGAAGAGCTGGCGGGTGTCGAGGCGGCGGTCGTAGCTCCCCGACCACAGGTGGAGCCCACGCTCCGTGTCGACGAGCTGAGCCGTGATCCTCACCCGGTCACCGCTCCGACGCACGCTCGCCTCGAGAACGGCGTCCACGCCCAGCGAGTCGCCGATCGCCCGCGCGCCGAGCTCGGAGTCGCGGAAGCGGAAGGAGGAGGTGCGCGCGACCACGTCGAGCCGGCCCGTGCGGGCCAGGGCATGCAGCAGCTCCTCGGCGAGCCCGTCGCCGAAGGACGGATCGGGCGAGCCCGAGGAGAGATCGAGGAAGGGGAGGACCGCGATGGCGGTCCGACCGGCGTCGGCGGTCGCCGTCGCGGCCTCCGCCTCGGTCCCGCTCGCCCCGTCAGTTCCGCGGAACGGCGACGGGACGACCTGCCATACGAGCACTCCCCCGATCACGAGGAGGAGGAGGAGCACGCCCGCGGCCAGTCCGGCGGCCCTCCGGCCGGGGACGGAGCCGGGTGCGTCGCGCCGCTCCGCTCGTCCGTCCGGAGCCGGGGCGGACGCCTCTTCCTCCGTGCGCCCCGCCCCGGCCTCCGAGCCGGCCGAGGTCGCCCCGGCCACCGCCACGTCCGTCGTCCAGGGTCGCTCCCGGCTCCGCTCGCGGACCCGCGCGGCGAGCGCCTGCGTCTCGGGCGAGGGATCGACACCGAGGGTGCGCTCCAGACGCGTGACCAGACCTTCGTAGGCCCGCAGAGCTCCCGCACGATCGCCCGTTCCGTCCAGCGCCCGCATCAGGCGGCGGGCCGCGGCCTCGTCGGCGGGCACGACCTCGAGCGCTCGCCGGGACCATCGGGCCGCGGCCTCCAGGTCGTCCTCCCGCCCCGCCGCGTCGGCCAGCTCCAGCGCCGCGGTCCTGGCCCTTCGCCGGTACCTCTCCCGCTCGGCCTGGAGCCACCGCTCGAAGCCCGGGGCGTTCGACACGTGAAAGCCTTCCAGCAGCTCGCCGCGATAGAGCTCGAGGGCCCGCTCCCGGTCTCCCGCCCGGAGGGCCGAGTCGAACCGCCCGGCGTCGCTGGAGAGCGCGCCGTCGGCGAGCCCCACCTCCTCCTTGCCCCGGGTCTCGATCGTCCCCGCGCCGAGGGATCGGCGGAGCGTGTAGACGGCCTGGTTCAGCGCGTGACGGGCCCGATCGCGCTCGTGCTCCGGCCAGAAGAGGGCCAGCAACGAATCGCGACGTTGAAAACCCGGCGGCCGAGCGAGGGCCAGGTAGGCGAGGAGGGCCGTCCGCTTGGGCTGGGCCAGCACGGAGCGGACCTCCGTACCGTCTTCCCTCGACAGATCCAGCGAGCCGAAGACCCTGAGTCTCAACACGGGTCCCTCCTCCGGCACGGGGCCGGTCGCGAGGCCGCGTGACCGGGAGATGACCGGCGGATGACCGGCGGGTGGGCGACGCCCTCCAGTTTCCTACCTCGGAGGAAATACTAGGCGCTCGAGTCGGCGAAGGCACGTCGGAGAGGCGGGGCGAACGCCGTCCCCGCGGCCACCGCACGGGCGGTCCCCCGGAACTCGAAGACCCGAACGAGGAGGCGAAATGAGATGCGTGTTCTCCCGCCGCTCATGGCGGCCGTTGCTCTTTCTCGCGCTCGTCTCGGCTGGCTGCGGAGGCTCCGATCCGGTCGCGCCGCCGGCGCCCGACCCGGGCGACCCGGGACCGATGTCCGTCGACACGGTCGAGCTACAGGGCGAGCTCGAGGGAGCCATCGTCTCGATGGAGGAGCCCCCCGAGGGCCGCTGCGCGTCCTCGAACACGCATCCGGTGACGCACACGCTCGAGGCAGAGGGTGAGGTCGCTCCCTTCGGACCGGTGACCCTGGCGGCGACCCACTGCCTGGATCCGGAGAACGGCATGTTCACGGACGGAGAGGGCGCGATCGCCACGGCGGAGGACGACACGCTCCGGGTGACGACCCAGGGCCGCTTCACCGTCTCCGAGCGAGATCCGGAGACCGCCCGGCCGCTGGCGGGAGGCATCGAAGCCTCGCTCGAGCTCGACGGTGGCACGGGGCCCTACGTGGAGGCGTCGACCCAACAGCCGATCGAGGTCGGCGGGGCGTGGGACCTCGACGAGATCACGATGACTCTCAGCGGGACCTTCTCGTTCTGAGGGGCGTCGTGCCCGGGCCGCGCCGCTCACCGACCACCACCGAGAGCTCACGAGTTGAGACAAAAAGGAGAATCGAATGCGAAACGTACGAACGCTCGTCACCGTCGCCATCGCGGTCCTGCTGGCGTGGGCCTGCGACGGCCTGCCCACCCTGCCCGAGAGCCCCGCCACCGGGCTCTCCTCCGCCTTCGGCCGCGACGGCGGAACCGTGACCGTACCGATGGAAGTGGACGCCACCTTCATGTGGACGGTGTCCGGAGCGACGGCCGCGGATTGCCCCGACCTCATCGATCCGTCGACCGGCGAGCTCTTCACCGCCGAGGGCTCCGGTCGGGGCGAGGCCACGCACCTGGGACGGTTCGAGATCACGGAGCTCGACCATCCGACGATCAACCTCTGTTCGCTCCTCGAGAGTCCCCCGGCCCTGCCGGACGCCTCCGACGTGACCCGAACCGGAGTCTTCGAGTTCCTGGCCGCCGACGGAAGCACGATCTTCGGCAGCTACGAGTTCTTCGCTCCGATACCGCCATCTCCCGAAGCGTTCTTCACGTTCGCCATCGAGGGCGGGACCGGCAGGATGGCCGGCGCGAGCGGCGCGCTCGCGGTCCTTCCCGAGGCGAGCGGAGAGCCCGGACCGGTCGATCCGGCGGACGTGCTGCTGCTCGGAAAGGTGAGCTGGGATCCGGTCGTGGCCGAGGGCGAGATCACGCTGCCGCGGCCGGGTCACGGCAACTGAGAGCCGTGGAGAACTCTCTCGAATCCCGGAAAGGAGCGGTTCATGCTTCGCTCACCGAAGGCGACGCAGATCGTCACCGTGGTTGCAGCAGCGACACTTCTGGTCGTCCAGGCGTGTGATGACGCGCCGATCTCACCCGAGGGAGAGCTGTCCCTGAATGCCCGCGGCCTGGACGACGGCACCGTCACCGTGCCCATCAAAATCCAGTTCAGGGAGGGGAGCTTCGTCGTCGTCCCCTCGGGTGATCCCCGGATCCCCGCCGGCACGACGACCGACGACTGTCCGGTGGGGGAGGCAAACCCCAGTCTGGGACTTCCGGCCGGGTTCCCCAATGGCGGCGGCGTGGTCGTCAGCCGCGGAACGGGTGAAGCCACGCATCTGGGTCGCTTCGAGTTCGTTCAGACCCAGTGCGCCATCCAGTTCTTCCCCGTCACGGACCCACCGTTCGTGAACTTCGACCTCTGGTCCAGGCTGATCGGAGCGGACGGGTCCGAGATCTTCGTCCAGGGTCCCTTCGCCAGGACGGGTCTGACCCCTCCCTCGGTTCCCCGACCCGTCTTCGACATCGTGGGCGGTACGGGGCGATTCGAGGGGGCGACCGGCCGGGTGCCCCAGTCCATTGGGCTCGAGGTCACCTGCACCGACGACAGCGGCCTCTGTCTGGAGGGCCTCTTCACGGGCGGTACCACGGAGGGCGAGCTCACGCTGCCGAAACCGGGTGGAGGCGGGTGAAAGGCGCGTCCTACGCTTTCGCTGAGGCGCCGATGGACCGGGCCGCCGAGGCCGAGGTGGGCGAGCCCCGCAGCTGCGAGCCGCGGGCGAGCGCGATCAGTCGTGTCCCCTCACCGGCCGCGGCGGGTAGGGCGCCTCCAGCCGCTCGATCTCCTCCTCGGTGAGCTCGAGCTCGGTCGCGGCCACGGCGTCGTCCAGGTGGCCGGCCTTCGTCGCGCCCACGATCGGCGCGGTGACGCCGTCCCGGCCCAGCAGCCACGCCAGCGCCACCTGCGCCCGGGAGACCCCGCGCTCTCCGGCCACCTCGCCGACCGCCCGGATGATCTCGTCGGCCTCGGCGAAGTCGTACAGCCGCAGGGCGTACTCGTCGATCTCGCCGCGATCGGTGGCGTCCTTGTCGACCGCCGGACGGGTCAGCCATCCTCGGGCCAGGGGGCTCCACGGCAGCACGCCGATCCCCTCTTCTCGGCACAGCGGCATCATCTCCCGCTCCTCCTCCCGGTAGAGGAGGTTGTAGTGGTTCTGCA
>CAZEUW010000107.1:0-8330 GCA_964515425.1 uncultured Gemmatimonadota bacterium
GACGTCTTCGTGCTGCCCGGCAACCACGACCGCGAGGCGTACCGGCCGGGGCAGGACTGGGGGGCGCGCACGCACCTCATGGTCGGCGAGCCCGTCCACGAGGATCGGGTGGAGGGCGTCCGCCTGCTGGGCGTGCCCTTCCCCGCCGAGCCCTCGACCTTCGCCCGGACCCGCCGGCACGTGGCCGAGCGCGTCGGAGGCGGTGGCGGCTCGGCGGGCGGAGGCGACACGGCGGTGGATGCCGGCGCCCCGGGTCGGGCCTCGGGCGCCGACCCCGTCGTCCTCGTCCTGCACGGCACCCTCGTCGACGCCGCCGACCCCCACATCCAGGCCGAGGCGCTCGAGGACGAGCCGGAGGACCCGTACTTCCCGGTCCGGGCCGGCGAGCTGGCGGGCCTCGGCCTCGCCTACGTCGCGCTCGGCCACTACCACCAGCCCGACCTCCGACGCGTGGACGGGACGCCCGTGGCCTACGCGGGTTCCCCTTCGCCGATCGGGTCGCACGCCTGGGGACCGCGGAGCGCGACGATCGTAGAGGTCGCGGCCGACGACGGGACGGACGGCGCGGACCACCGGGGCGACGACGGCGTCCGCGTCGAGGCCGTCCGCCTCCCCGTCCCCTATCGCGAGCGTCTCGTGCGCTGGCTCACCCCCTTCGAGGAGTCGGACGACCTCGAGCGACTCGAGGCGGAGCTGGAGGAGCGGGCCGATCCCGACTGCGCGCTCCGCGTCGAGCTGGAGGGGATCCTGGCCGGGCTGGACGAGGCCGAGCTCTCGGACCGGCTCGACGCCCTCACGGCGAGCTGGGAGGGCCGCTTCCGCGAGTTGGAGCTCCGCTCGTCCGGCGTGGGGCTGGACCCGGGCCGCGCCGACGTCTTCCGCGACTTCCTCCGCCGGCTGGAGGAGCGGGAGGAGGCGGCCGATCGTCCCGAGCTGCGCCAGCGGACCCTCGAGATCGCCGCGAAGGCGCTGAAGGCGTGAGGATCCTCCGCGCCCGCGTCGGCGGGTACGGCCCCCTCCGCTCGGCCGAGCTGGAGCTGGCGCCCGGCCTCAACGTCGTCTACGGGCCGAACGAGGCCGGCAAGACGACGCTCCTGGACTTCCTGCTCGCCCACCTGTTCCGCTGGGAGAAGCGCCGGGGCACCCGCCTCGCCACCGTCCTGGACGGGGTGGACCGCTTCGGCGACGTCGGGGACGCTTCCGGCGAGGTCGTGCTGCGGCTCGCCGACCGCACCTGGAGCTATCCCGGCGACGGGCCCTCCCTGCTCCATCACCTGAAGCTGGAGCACGCGGGCCTGGCGGGCCTGTTCTGCGTGCGCTCGGGCGAGCTGGAGCTGCCCGAGAAGGAGGAGGGCGACTTCTGGCGCGAGCTCAAGAAGGTGCTGTCGGGGCTGCCCGAGGGCGTGGAGTCGCTGCGCCGGCGCGCCCACGGGGAGGGCGGCCTCACCCCCACCGGGGAGATGCTCTCCGACCGCGGCTCGCCCGGCCTCCGCACCCGGCACGCGGAGCTGGAGGAGCGCATCGCCACGCTGGTGGGGCTCGCGGACGAGCTGGACGAGGTCGCCGACCTCGCCTCCGACATCGCCGACGCCGAACGCCGCCTGGAGGCGCTGGAGCGGGCCCGCACGGCCCGCATCGCCAGCCTGTACGGGGAGCTGGAGGACGCCCGCGAGGAGCTCGAGGAGCTGCCGGAGGTCGACGAGGAGCGGATCCGGACGTGGGCGGAGGCGGTCGAGGAGGCGGAGCGCCGCGAGCGCGCCGCCGAGGAGGAGCGAACAGCGCTCGAGGAGGCCCGCGAAGCGGAGGCCGAGGCGGGTGCGGCCCGCGACGACCTGGCCTCGAAGGCCGCCCCCCTGCGGGAGCGGCTCGAGCGCGCCCGGGCGGCGGACCTCGAGGAGCGGGCCCGTCGGGCGGCCGCGGCGGGCGAGGCCGAGGCCGGTCCGCTCGAGGACGCCCTCTACTGGGCCGGGCTCGTCCTCCTGATGCTCGCCATCGGCGGGGCCTTCTTCACGCCGAGCGAGACCCTGCGCCGGCCCGCGTGGATCGGCGTCCTGCTCGCCGCGCTCGCCGGCGGCGGGGTGCTCTACTGGGTCGGCCGACGGATGCGGCGCGGGGCCGCCGAGCGGACCGCCGAGCGCGGCGAGGTGCTCGAGGCTGCCGCCGACTGCGGCCTCGAGACGTTGGGGGTGGAGGCCGTCCCCGACGCCGTGGACGCCCTCGAGGAGCGCCTCCACGACGTGGAGCGGGAGCTCGAAGGGGCGCGGGAGCGGGCGAAAGCGGCCGAGCAGCGGCGCCGGGAGCGCGAGCGCGCCCTCCGGCGCGAGGAGGAGGGGCGCCGGGAGGCCCTCGAGGCGGCGGAGGCGGCGCGCGAGGAGCTCGGCCTCGAGGAGCTCGAGCGCGCCCGCGAGCTCCTCGAGGAACGGCGCCGGCTGACCGACCGCGCCGAGAAGGTCCGCACCGCCCTCCAGGAGCTGGCCGGGATGGACGAGACGGCGTGGGCCCGCGCCGAGGCCCCGGTGGCCGACGACCTGCCCGAGTGGAACCCCGGTGCCAAGCGCGAGCTCACCCGCGAGCTGGAGGACCTGCGGCGGGAGCACGACGAGCGGTCGCGCGCCTACACCCGCGTCGGGCTGGAGCGGCCGGAGGACGTGCTGACCGAGCTCCAGGAGGCCCGGGAGGAGCTCGCCGGGATCGATCTCGACAGCGAGGCCGGGCGGCTCGCCGGCGAGATCTTCGGCACCATGGGCGAGGCGCTGGACGATCGCCTGGACGGGGCGCTCGGCCGCGAGGGCCCGCACGCGGTCGGCGGGCTCGTCGAGCGGGTGACCGACCGGTACGTGACGGTGGAGCGGACCGGGGGGGACGGGCTCGGAGCGCGGGACCGCGAGGGCGTGCTCCACCCGCTGGCCCGGCTGAGCCGGGGCACGCGGGACCAGGTCTATCTCGCGCTCCGGGTCGGGCTCGCCCGCTCCGCGCTCGAGGCCGCCGAGCTGGGTGAGCCCGGCTTCTTCCTGCTGGACGACGCCTTCCTCACCGCCGACTGGGAGCGGCGGGAGCGGCTGGTCGAGGCCGCGGCCGGCCTGGCCGAGGAGGGTTGGCAGGTGGTCTACCTCACCTGCGACGACCACCTGCGGGGGCTGTTCGAGGAGGCCGGCGCCCGGCTCCACCTGCTCTAGCGGGCCCTCGGAGGTCGGCCGTGTCGTCTCTCACGGCCCTCTTGAACTCGAGTTCAAGAGGCTCCCGTGGGGGAGGACGTCGCCCCCTCTTCAGATCGATCTGAAGAGGGCGGCGGAGCAGGAGGGGACGCCGGCCCGGCCCCGGGGCCGCGAGCGAGCGACCGCTCCGCCCCCCGTCAGGCTACGTGGAGCCGGCCCTCGCCTGGTCGTCCGAGCCGAGCAGGTCCTGCGAGCGCCACCGACGGCCGGCCCACTGCAGGCCGTCGTCGAGCAGCGTGTAGAAGACGGGGACCACCACCCGGGGGAGGATCGTGGCCGTGAGCATTCCCGTGATCACGGCCACGCCGAGCGGCCGCCGCGACTCGGCGCCGGCGCCGAGGGCGAGGGCGATCGGCGTGACGCCGATCACGATCGAGACCGTGGTCATCAGGATCGGGCGCAGACGCACCTCGCCCGCCCGCACCACCGCGTCGTCGCGGTCCATGCCGCGTCGCCGCGCCTGGTTGGCGAAGTCGACGAGCAGGATCGAGTTCTTGGTCACCAGGCCCATCAGCATGATGATCCCGATCATGCTGTAGATGTTCAGCGTCATCCCGAGCGCGCCCAGCCCGGCCACCGCGCCGACGAGGGCCAGCGGCAGGGCGAGCATGATCGTCAGGGGGTGGACGAAGCTCTCGAACTGCCCGGCCAGCACGAGGTAGATCGCGACCACCGCCATGAGCAGCGCGAAGAAGAGGCTCGCGAACGACTCCTGGAAGTCCTGCGACTGGCCCGCCACGGTCGTCGTGAAGCCGGCCGGCAGCACCTCCTGGGCCCGGGCCTGCATGCGCTCGATCGCTTCCCCGAGGGAGACGCCCTGCACGTCGGCCCCGACCGTGATCGACCGCCGACGGTCGTAGTGGTTGATCTGGTTGGGCCCGACCCCCTCCTCGACGCGCACGACGCTGGCGAGCTGGACCAGCTCGCCCCCCTCGCCCCGCACGTAGACCGAGCTGAGGTCCTGGGGCGTGGCGCGCATGGTGTCCCGCACCTGTGCGATCACCTCGAAGCGCTCCGCCTCGCGCTCGAACTCGCTCAGGTCCTGACCGCCCAACAGCACCTGCAGGGTCGTGGCCACGTCGGCCACGCTCACGCCCAGCGACGCGGCCTTGTTGCGGTCCACCGTGACCGCGACCTCGGGCTTGTTGAGGTCGAGGTCGGTGTCGACGCCGACGAGCCACGGCTGCTCTCGCGACCACTGCACGAGCTCACCCGTCTGAGCGGCGAGCTGGTCGAGGTCCTCCGCCTGGACGACGAATTCGAGCGGCCGGCCGAAGCCCTGACTCAACGCGCCGAAAGAGAAGACGAACACGTTCACGCCGGCGAGCTGGCTCGCCTTCGCCCGCACGTCGTCGATGATCTCGAACTGGCCGCGCCGCTCGTCCCGGTCCTCCAGCTTCACGAAGGCGATGCCGGACGACACGCTGGGCGGCCCGCCGAAGCCGAGACCGATGGCGCTGAAGTAGCGGTCGACGCCCTCCGTCTCGCTCAGGATCCCCTCGACCCGCTTCAGATACGAATCCGTGTACCCGAGCGTCGAGCCCTCCGGGGCCTCGATGCTCACGAGGAACTCGCCCCGGTCCTCCTGGGGGACGAACTCGCGCCCCATCACGGCCATCACGCCGACGCTGACCAGGAGCGCCGCCAGGGCGATCAGCATGACCAGCCCCCGTCGGTTCAGCGAGCGCTCGAGCACGCCGCGGTAGCGGCGGGTGAGCCGGTTCATGCCGTTCTCGACCATCCGGAAGACCTTCCGGTCCGACTCGGTCCCCGGCCTGAGGAACCGGGAGCACAGCATCGGGGCCAGGGTCAGGGCCACGAACGCCGAGATGAGTACCGAGACCGCCACCGCGAAGCCGAACTCGCGGAACAGCCGTCCGGTGATCCCACCCATGAGGCCGATGGGGAGGAAGACGATCACCAGGGTCAACGAGATCGCGATCACGGCGAAGGCGATCTCGGAGGTGCCGTTCCGGGCCGCCTCGATCGGACCCTCCCCCTCCTCCATGTGGCGGTAGACGTTCTCCACCACCACGATGGCGTCGTCCACCACGATGCCGATGGCGAGCACCAGCGCCAGCAGCGTGAGGGTGTTGATCGAGAAGCCCAGGGCGTAGATCGCCCCGAACGTGCCGACGATCGACACGGGGATCGCCAGCGAGGGGATGATCGTGGCCCGGAAGTTCCGGAGGAACAGCAGGATCACCAGCACCACGAGCACGAAGGCCAGCAGCAGCGTCTCCTCGACCTCGGCCAGCGACTGCTCGATGAACTCCGCGTCGTTCGTCGCCAGCGAGAGGCGGTAGCCGGGCGGAAGCTCCGTCTCGCGGATCCGCTCGACCTCCTCGAGCACCCGCTCCGCCACCGCGACCGTGTTCGCCCCCGACTGCTTCACGACGCCCACGCCCACCGTCGGCTCGCCGTTGAAGCGGGCCAGCGTGCGCTCGTTCTCCACCCCGCCCTCGACCGTACCCACGTCGCCGAGCCGGATGGGCGAGCCGTCCCGCCACGCCACGATCAGATCGTTGAACGCCTCGGGCGTCTCGAACTCGCCCTCGGTCCGGACCGTGAACTCGCGGCTCTCGCTCTCGAGCCTCCCGGACGGGATCTCGACGTTGCCCTGCTGCAGCGCCCGGCGCACGTCGGGCACAGTGATCCCGTAGGCCGCCATCCGCCGGGGGACCAGCCGGATTCGGACGGCGAAGCGCTGCGAGCCTCCGAGCAGGATCGACCCCACTCCCTCGAGCGTCTGCAGCCGCTCGCGAATCAGGTCGTCCGCCACCTGGTTGACCTCGGTGAGCTCGGCATTCGGCGACTGCACGGAGATCCACATGACCGGCCGGGCGTCCGGGTCCTGCTTCTGGATCACCGGATCCTCGACGTCGTCGGGCAGCTCGCCCCGGATCCGGCTCACCTGGGCCCGCACGTCCTGGAGCGCGAAGTCGACGTCGCGGCTGAGCTCGAATTCGGCCGTGACGATGCTGGTCGCCTCGCCGCTCACCGACGTGAGGGTCTTGATGCCCTCGATCGTGTTGATCTCCTCCTCGAGGACCTCGGTGACCTCCGTCTCCACCACCTCCGGGCTCGCCCCGGGGAGGACGGTGGTGACGCTGACGATCGGGAACTCGACGTCCGGGAGCTCGCGCACGGGGAGGTTCCGGTAGCCGATCCACCCGAGCAGGAGCACCGCCGCGGTGGCGACGGTGGTCAGGACGGGCCGGTCGATGGCGGTGTCGGAGAGGAACACGGCTCAGCCCCCGGGGACGGCGGAGTCCGCCGGCGGCTGGACGCCGAGCACGGAAACCGCCGCGCTGTCGGCCAGCCGCTGCTGGCCGGCGACGACCACGGTGTCGCCGACCGAGACGCCCTCGGTCACCTCTACGATGCCCCGCTGGCGCTCACCGAGCGCCACCACGCGCTGCAGCGCCCGTCCCCCGCTCACCAGGAAGACGAGGTTCCGGCCTTCGCGAGGCACGACGGCCGCCTCGGGGAGCACGAGGGCGTCCTCCCGCACCTCGATGACCGTGCGGACGTCGGCGAACTGCCCGGCGCTGAGCTCGCGGCCGGCGTTCGGCACGCGGGCCTTGAGCGCCACCGTGCGGTTGGCGCGATCGACGGTGGGGCTGACGAAGTAGACCTCGCCCTCGTACCAGCGGTCGGGCTGGCTGCGCACCTGGACGCGGACGGAGAGGCCGGGCTCGAGACGACCGACGTACTGCTCCGGAACGCTGAACTCGACCTTGAGCGTGTCGTCGTCGACCACCGGGAAGAGCGGCTGGCCCTCGGTGACGTAATCGCCGACGTCGATTTCGCGGCCGCCCACGCGTCCCTCGAACGGGGCCCGTATGGTGGCGTCCTCCAGCGTGCGCCGCGCGAGCGACACCCGGGCCTGCGCCTCCTCCAGCCGTGCGCGGGCCGATTCGTAGGCGGTCTGGACGTCGTCGAACGCCTGCTGGCTGATGGCACCCCGCTCGAGCAGCTGCTCGTTGCGCTCCACCTGCCGCTCGAGGTTGCTCGCCTCCGCCCTCGTCCTGGCCAGCGTCGCCTGCGCCGCCTCGAGCTCGGCGCTGAGCTTCTGCCCGTCCAGCCGGACCAGCACCTCGCCGCGCCGCACGTCCTGGCCCTCCTCGAACAGGATGCGGCTCACGACGCCGCTGTACTGGGAACCGATCTCCGCCGACTGGTTCGCCTCGAGCGAGCCCACCGAGGAGACCGTCACCGCCAGGTCCCGCTGCTCGACCGTCGCCGTCTCCACGGGGGTGGCCGACGTCTGCTGGCCCTCGTCGCCCACGCCGCCGCACCCGGTCGCCGCCGCGGCCGCCGCGAGGGCGAGCGCGAGCCAGCGGCCGGTCGGACCGGCGGACGGAACGGAGCCGAGCCGTCTCGGGTGCACCATGTCTCCTCTTGTGTCTCTTCTCGAGCGTGCGGATACGTAGAACGCCCGCCGGGCGGCTCGCGTTGGGAACCGTTCGGGAGCGTCGCGCCTACTTGTCGCGGAAGGCCTTCGAACTGGTCGAGTGGCCCGGGTCGACCTTCGCGTCGGGATCCGCGAAGTGGACGGCGTTGTTGACGGCGATGGCCGCTTCGCCGAATCCGGTGGAGATCAGCTCGAGCTTGCCCTCGTAGGTGCAGATGTCGCCGGCGGCGTACACGCCCTCGATGTTCGTCATCATCCGCGAGTCGACGCGGATGGTGTTGCCCTCGAGCTCCAGCCCCCAGTTCGCGATGGGGCCGATGTTCGGGACGAAGCCGATCAGGGCCAGCACGTCGTCGAGCTCGAGGCTCCGCTCCTCCTCCGACTCGTTGTGGTAGATCGTGGCGCCGGCGAGCTCGTCGTCCCCGTGGATCTCGCGCACCTCGTGGTACGTCAGCAACTCGATCTCCCCGGCCGCCGCGGCCTCCTCCACCATGCCCACCGTGCTCTCGTGGGCCCGGTAGCGGTCGGAGCGGTGGATGTGCACGAGGGAGGCCGCCACGTCCTTGAGCCCCCAGCTCCAGTCGAACGCGGAGTCGCCGCCCCCGACGATGAGGATCCGCCTGTCCCGGAAGTCCTCCGGGTCCTTCACGTGCGGCCACACGCCGCGCTTCCAGAACCGGTCGAAGCCCGGCACCTTC
>CAZEUW010000108.1:0-4376 GCA_964515425.1 uncultured Gemmatimonadota bacterium
AGCACCTGACTACGGATCAGGAGGCTGGGGATTCGAATTCTCCCGGGCGCATGAGCAGTGCCCTCAGCCCGTGACGCCCGTTACGGGGTTGTCCCACCGGTCGCACTCCCTTTCTGTCCATCGCTCCGGCGGCTGATGACCGACGTGCCCGTATCGCGTCCCGGGTCCTCGGGCCGCCGGACAGAATGTCGGGGGCCTGCGCGGCACGAACGTCTCGCGTAGGTTCTGAGCGCGAGCGACGAGCGCCCGTCTCCGCCGATCTCTTCTCTGACCGCCCCGAACCGACGGTGGCCGAACCGGGCGGGTCGGACGCCCGGGTCGAAGTGCGAGGGGGTAGCGCTTGGACGACGATCGCCACTGGTCCGCCTTCCGAATCGCCCTCTACTACGCCCTCTTCGGCGTTGCGTGGATCTTCTTCTCCGACGTGGCGGCCGAAAGCGTGGCGACCTCCGCGGAACAGCTCCGCCGCATCCAGACCGCCAAGGGCTGGCTCTTCATCCTCGCGAGCGCCGCCCTCATCTATGTCCTCGTCCGCCTGCACGACCGGCGACGTCGGGCCGCCCTGGACGACGCGCGCGAGAGCGAGCGCCGGATGCGGCGGGCGCATCGGATCGGGCGGATCGGGAACTGGGAGTACGACCTGGAGACCGAGGACCTCTACTGGTCTCCGGAGGTCTGCGAGATCTTCGGCGTCGAGCCAGCGGAGTTCGAGGAGACCCGGGAGGCCTTCTACGAGCTGGTGCACCCCGACGACCTGGCCGGACAGGAGGCCGCCGACCGGGCGCTGATGGCGGGCGAAGGCCCCCTCGACCACCAGCATCGCATCGTCCGTCCCGACGGTGAGGTCCGCCACGTCCACGAGCGGGCCGTGCTCGAGCGCGACGAGGACGGGGAGCCGGTTCGGATGTCGGGCACGGTGCAGGACGTTACCGAGCGCGCACGGCTCGAAGGCGAGCTCGAGCGCTCCCGCGCGAGCCTCCAGCGCTACTCCGGCCACCTGATCGAGGGCCGGGAGCGGGAGCGGAGGGCGCTCGCCCGTGAGATCCACGACGAGCTCGGCCAGACGCTCACGGCGCTCCGCCTTCAGCTCGGCCCGCTTCGCGACGCGGTCCTAGAAGGGGCGGCGGAGGACGTCGCGGCCGGCTCCGCCGCGAAGGTCGAGGCGAGCCTCGAGCTGGCCGGAGACGCGATGCAGCAGGTCAAGGACCTCGTGACCGGTCTCCGGCCCGGCGTCCTGGACGAGCTCGGGCTGGTCAACGCGTTGCGCCACCTGGCGTATCAGCACGAGGAGAAGACGCCGAACCGCCTCGTCGTCGAGCTCAGCGAGCAGGATCCTGATCTCGGGCGGGAGCGAGCCATCCACGTCTACCGGGTCGCCCAGGAGGCGCTCACCAACGTCGCCCGTCACGCCGAGGCCTCGACGGTCCGGATCTCTCTCGCCGTGGACGACGGGGAGCTCGCGCTGGTCGTCGCGGACGACGGACGCGGCCTGGACGCGGACTCCGTCGACTTCGACCGCAGCCACGGCCTGGTCGGCATGGAGGAGCGCGCGTACCTGCTCGGGGGCCGCCTCCGGCTGGAGGAGAGCGAGGCGGGCGGTCTGGCGGTGCGGCTCACGGTCCCGCTGGAGGGCCGCTCCGTGCCGGACCGAGGGCGCTGACCGAGACAGGGAGGGAGCCGTGCACCGGGTGCTGATCGCCGACGACCACGCCGTGGTCCGGAAGGGGCTGGCGGGGATCCTCGCCGAGCACCCCGACCTCGAGCTTGCCGGCGAGGCCGAAGACGTCCCCGAGCTGTTGCAGATGGTGCGCTCGGAGGATTGGGGCCTCCTGCTCATGGACCTGAACATGCCGGGCGGGGAGGGACTCGAGACGCTCCAGCGGGTCCGGGCCGCCGCGCCCGACCTGCCGGTGCTCATCCTCAGCATCCACCCCGAGGACCAGCTCGCCGCCCGGCTCCTGCAGGCGGGGGCCGACGGATACGTGAACAAGGAGGCGGCGACCGAGGAGCTGTCGGTCGCCGTGCGTCGCGTGCTGCAGGGGCAGAAGTACGTGAGCCCCGACCTCGCCTCGAAGCTCGCGGAGGAGCTGGGGGAGGACTCCGGCCGACCGCCCCACGAGCGGCTCTCCGACCGCGAGTTCCAGGTGCTGCGGCTGCTGGGCAGCGGGAGGACCGTCTCCGGCATCGCCGAGGAGCTCACCCTGAGCGTGAAGACGGTGAGCACCTACCGCGCCCGCGTCCTGGAGAAGCTGGACATGGAGAACACGGCCCAGCTCATCCGCTACGCCCTGGAGCACGACCTGGCCGAGTAGAGCGGCCGGTCGTCCGCCGTAGGAAGCCTCCTACACAGCGCCGCGCCGCGGTCCTACCCCGTGTCCGGGGTTGCGCCGATACACGCCGGGCGGTCGTCCCCGCACCTTTCGGGCACGATCCGGACGTACCGGACGTGCCGGACTCCCCGTGAGAGGAAGACGTGCTACATGCGTGTCATCATCGTCGAGGACTCGCCCGTCGTTCGCGACGGGCTCGCACAGCTCATCGACCAGGAGGAAGGCGTGACCGAGGTGACCACGGCGAGCTCCGTCGATGACGCCGGCGGGCTGCTGTCCCGTACGGCCTTCGACCTCTGGATCCTCGACTTCGACCTCGGGGACGGGACCGCGCTCGACCTCCTCGAGCGGAAGCGCAGCGAGGACTGGCCCGGCACCGTCGCGGTGCTGACGAAGCACTCCGAGGAGCCGATTCGTGATCGGTGCCTCGAGGCGGGTGCGGACTGCTTCTACGACAAGGGAGGGGATTTGGACCGCGCCATCGAGTCCCTCCGCTCGCACCTGGCGTCCGCCACGCCGTCGGATGCGGAGCCGGCATGAACGTGCAGCGCGAAGAGGCGTTCGTGCCCGCCACCGACGTGAAGTCGTTCCGGCTGCTGCTGGTGGAGGACTCCGAGCCCGCGGTGGGGCTGTTCGAGGCGACGCTGGAGGACTCCGGCCTCGACGCGGAGCTGCGTCACGAGCGCACGCTGGACGCGGCGATCGCGGCGCTGGACGAGGGCACGTACGATCTGATCCTCCTCGACCTCGGCCTCCCCGGGAGCCGGGGGCTCGAGACGGTCGACCGTGCGCGTGCCGCCCTCGTCGTGGACGTCCCGACGGTCGTCCTCACGGGGCTGGACGACGAGGCCGTCGCCCTCGAATCGCTCAGGCGGGGCGTCGAGGACTATCTGGTCAAGGACGAGCTCACGCCGCACTCGCTCGCCCGGACCGTACGCTACGTGATCGTGCGCGATCGCTACCGGCGCGAGGTGCGCGAGGAGCGCGCGTTCAACCGGGCGGTGCTCCGTTCGCTCGGCGACCACATCGCGGTGCTCGACGCCGAGGGCCGGATCGTCGAGGCCAACCCCGCGTGGACGGCCTTCGCGAGGAGTGAGGGCGGTCGGCCGGACGGTTATCTGGGCGAGGACTACCTTGCGGCGACGCGGGCGGCGGCCGCCTCGGACGAGACGGCGCGCCGGATGGCCTGGGGGCTCGAGCGGGTGCTCCGGGGCGCCAGCGACCGGTTCGAGCTGGAGTATCCGTGTCATTCCGAGACCGAGCAGCGGTGGTTCCGGGTGACCGTCACCCCGATGGTCAGCCCCGCGGGAGGCGCCGTCGTCTCCCACGCGAACGTGACCGAGCGCCGGCTGCGCGAAGCCGCGCTCGCCGAGAGCGAGGATCGGTACCGGAGCCTGTTCCAGCAGTCGCTGGACCCCATCTCGGTGACACGCCGCGACGGCCGGATCATGGAGGTCAACGACGCCTGGTGCGAGCTCACCGGCTACGATCGCGACGAGATCGGCACGCTCGATTTCGAGAGCCTCTACGTCGACGCGACGGACCGCACCCGGATCTACGAGCTCCTCGACGCCGAAGGCGGTGTTCGCGATTTCGAGTGCAGGCTCCGTCGCAGTGACGGATCGCTCCGCGTCTGCCGGGTCACCGCGACGCCCCGTACTTCGGACGACGGCGAGGTCGCGGTCGTGCAGTGCATCTTCCGCGACGTCACGGAGCGAAAGAGGCTCGAGGAGGAGATCCAGCACCGGGCGCTCCACGACCCGCTGACGGAGCTCCCCAACCGGGCGCTCCTCGGCGATCGGGCCGAGCTGGCCATGGCGCGCTCACGTCGCGAAGGCACCCCGATGGGCCTGTTCATGCTGGACGTGGACAGGTTCAAACAGCTCAACGACGGGCTCGGTCACACGGCCGGCGACCGGGCGCTGGTGGAAGTGGGACGACGGCTCGCGGGCGTGTTCCGTGAGGGGGACACCGTCGCTCGGGTGGGCGGTGACGAGTTCGCGGTCCTCGTCGAGGAGGTCCCCTCGCGAACCGAGCTCGAGCGGA
>CAZEUW010000108.1:4386-8313 GCA_964515425.1 uncultured Gemmatimonadota bacterium
GCCGAAAGTCGCGAACGTCTCGGCCAGCGGGGCCTGCTCGATCGCGACCGTGCCGGCGACGCGCGGCCCCGCATCGGGCAGCCGCTCGACGCTGAGACGCGAGCTGAGCTCGAGCGCGCCGAGCGAGCACTGGAAGAGCCCTACGTCCTCGGCGGAGAGGAGTGTCGGCTCAGGGCGAGCGCCGGAGTGGTCGTCTACGGCGGCGGCCTCGGGCCGGAGGCACCCATCGAGGGCTGGGCCGATCTGATGCGCTATGCCGACCTCGCCCTGAGTCGCGCCAAGTTGGATCCGGTGTGCCGCCACCACTTCTTCGATCCGGAGGCGGACCTCGAAGGCGCCGCCCGGCTCCGCCGCGAACAGGAGCTCCGCGGAGCGATCGAGCGGGACGAGTTCGTGCTCCACTACCAGCCCATCGTGCGACTCGCCACGGGCGAGGTGGTCGGCGTCGAACCCCTCGCGCGCTGGAGCCATCCGCAACGGGGTCTGCTCGCACCGGAGACGTTCATTCCGCTCGCCGAGGAGACGGGGCTCATCCACCAGCTGGGGGAGCTGCTGTTCCGGAAGTCCTGCGCCTGGCTCGGCCGTACCGATGCGCGCTGCACCGACGGGAGCCCCCTGGTCCTGTCGCCGAATCTCTCCGGTCGCCAGTTTGAGGAGCCGGAGCTGGTGTCGCGCATCGCCGCCGTGATCGAAGCCGAGGGCATCCGGCCGGATCAGCTACACTTCGAGGTGACCGAGACCGCGATCGCCCGGGCGATGGAGCGCATCGCGGAGCTCAAGGCGATCGGCGTCCGCGTGGCCGTGGACGACTTCGGAACCGGCTACTCCTCGCTCACCTACGTCCGCGAGCTGGATGTGGACGGGATCAAGATCGACATGTCGTTCGTCCACGGGATGACGGAGGACCCGCGGGACGCCGCCATCGTGGAGACCGTGATCACGCTGGGACAGGCCCTGGGGCTCGACACGCTGGCCGAGGGGATCGAGACCGACGAGCAGCGGCGCGCGGTCACGGAGATGGGCTGCGAATACGGACAGGGGCTGCTCTTCTCGCCGCCGCTTCCCGCCGACGAGATCAGCACCCACCTGCAGGAGCCTGCCGGAACCGCGAGCGAGGGACGACGATGACGAACCTCATGACCGACCGCGACCCCCGAAGAAACGATCGGCGTCCTCCTCCAGGACCTCGCCGGCGGCCACTGGGACGTCCCGGAGCTGCGTCGGCGCCTCGAGGCCGTGCTCGCGGAGGACGAGGCCCTCGAGGGGTTCGAGGTCGACCGGCGGTTCCCGGAGAGCGGACGCCGCGTGATGCGCATGAACGGACGTTCGCTGCTTCGCGACGAGGGTGCGTCCCGCCTGCTCCTGCTGGCCATCGAGGACGTGACGGAACGTGTCGAGCCCGAGCGCGAGTTGCGCAGGCGCGCGCGGGAGCTGGAGCGCTCGAACGCCGACCTCGAACAGTTCGCGTACGCGGCCTCGCACGACCTGCAGGAGCCCCTCCGCATGGTGGCGAGCTACCTGGAGTTGCTCGAGCGCCGCTACGCCGACGCACTCGACGATGAGGCGCGCGAGTTCATCGGCTACGCCGTGGACGGGGCCCGCCGTATGAAGGGTCTGATCAACGGCCTCCTGGCCTATTCCCGGGTCGGTCGCAAGGGGGCCCCCTTCGAGGAGGTCGACCTCAACACGGTGACCGACGACGTGATGGACGACCTTCGGCCCAGGGTGCTCGAGACCGCGGCCGAGGTGGAAGTGGGGCGGCTGCCCACCGTCCGCGGGGACCGCGACCAGCTCCGTCGGCTGCTGCAGAACCTCCTCGAGAACGCGCTCACCCGTCACGGCGAGCGACCGCCCCGGGTGAAGGTCTCCGGGCGCGGCCTCGACGGTGGCGTCGAGATCGACGTCGCCGACCGAGGTCCGGGGATCCCGGTTGAGCGCAGGAGCGAATCTTCCAGATCTTCCGCCAGCTCGACCCCCACGGCACGGGCCGCGACGGCTCCGGCATCGGCCTGGCGCTGTGCCGTAAGATCGTCGAGCGCCACGGCGGCACGATCCGGGTGGAATCCGGGTCCGGAGAGGGCGCCACCTTCCGGTTCACCCTGTCACGCGATCCCGAGGCGACCCCATGAGCGCGAGCGCCCGATCGGAGGAGCGCCCACGACCGGCCAGGATCCTCCTCGTCGAGGACAACCCGGCCGACGTCCGGCTCACGCGGGAGATGTTCCGGGAGTCGAAGGTCCGCAACGACCTGTTCGTCGGCGCCGACGCCGAGGAGGCGGAGCGGATGCTGGGGCTCGGCGGGGAAAAGGCCACCGAGGAGCGGCCGGACCTCGTGCTGTTCGACCTGAACCTGCCGGGAAAGAGCGGCCACGAGCTGCTGGAGGAGATCAAGACGCACCCCGAGCTCCGGCGCATCCCGGTCGCCATGCCCTACCGGCTCCCCGCCCGCCAAAGCAGCCCTGCCAGCGGCGGGAGGTCGAGGACCGGCTCCCGGGCGATCTTTCAGGCCCACGGTGACGTGCCGGACGCGTCGGACGCCACTCGGCACGGGTCGGATTCTTCGATGAGCGTCGCTGGCACTTCGCCGCATGCCCTCTAGATTTCGGACCATGTCTACGTGGAGCGGTGTGTTCACCGTATCGTTGCTGGCGGCCGCCGCGCTCAGCGCCTGCTCCGGAGCCCCGGGACGCAACGGCGTCTACCGGCTGCCGGCGAGCTACAACTTCGCCTTCTACGACACCCACACGGCGGCGGCCCGCTCCTTCTACGCCGCCCACTACGCCCACTTCGGCGTCTACGAGACGCTGCTCGATCACGGCGAGGACGCCGGCACCGAGATGGAGCGGCTGCGGCGCGAGATCCTGGCGTACGTGGAGCGTCCGCCGAAGTTCGAGCCGCCGGCGGAGATCATCGCGCCGGGATGGTCGAAGTTGGCCTGGGAGACGGGACAGGCGATGGACTGGACGCACATGCTGCACAGCCAGCTCTACGACATCCTCGTCGACGACCGGATCGAGGACCGGGAGGCGGCCGGCGAGCGGGCGATCGCCTATTACCTGAGCGACGCGGGATCGGCGTTCTCCACCCGGGGCTACGGCCACCGCTGGATGGAGGGCGGCGGCGCCTGGGCCGGCGCATTCCGTGACGAGTATCCGGAGATCAACGGCATCCTGTGGGCCTACCACTGGCACCACGCCGCGGTCTCCGAGGCCCGGATGGAGGAGGACCCGGTGGCGCGCCGCCGGGAGCTCGACCGTGTGATCACCACCTTCGAGGACTCGGTGCTGGCCGACCCGCCCGACGCGATGCCGCTCACGGCGGAGATCGCGCCGCGCTTTTCACGCATGTTCCCGGCCGCCGCCCACATCTTCGACAACCTCCACATGATGCACGACGTGGTGAACGACATCATGGCCGACGCGTCGCTCGGACGGGCCGAGAAGGAGGCGGAGATCGAGCGGATGCGCCGCAACATGATCTATGTGTCGCAGGAGGCGGTGACCGCGCCGGCGATGCCGATGGCCGAGGGGCATGCGATGAGCCCGGGCTCCATGCGTGTGCCGACCCGGCTCCCGGATGGCTCGTGGCTGCCTCAGGGGCACCCGGAGGCCCGCACGGTCACGATGGAGGAGCTGATGCGACCCCTCTTCCCGTCGGACGAAGGCGAGCACGCTCCCGGCCGGGACGGGCACCAGGGCCACGGCGACCACGGCGACCGAGGGGGCGGCCGACGATGACCGGCGTGCGCAGCTCTCGGAACCGAGCGAACCGTCCGGCGCTCCTCACGACCGCGGCCGTCGCCGGAGGATTCGCGCTGATGGCCGCGGCGGGATCTCCCGAGGGCGCGACCGCCCAGGAAGACTTTCGAAACGCCGACCTGGACCGGCCGCTCCTCACCGAGGACGCCCATCCGGTGAAGCTGCGCGA
>CAZEUW010000109.1:0-8185 GCA_964515425.1 uncultured Gemmatimonadota bacterium
AGCGCGACCGCCGCCGCGCCGAACGGCGTGGTCGCGCGCGCGCCCGTCACGACTCCGCCAGCAGGCTGTCCACGGTCGAGCGGACGAGCTCCATCGTCACCGGGCCGATCCGCTTGCGCACCACCGTCCCGTCGGGGGCCACGAAGAAGGTCTCCGGCGGGCCGTACACGCCGTAGTCGATCGCGATGCGGCTGCCGGGGTCGAGCACGCTCGGCCACGAGCCGCCCAGCTCCCGCATGAACCGGCGGGCCGCCGCGGGCCGGTCCTGGTAGACCACGCCCACGACCCGGACCTCGTCCTCGTCGTAGTGGCGCTCGGCCCAGCGCAGCACCGGGTGCTCCTGGCGGCAGGGACCGCACCAGGAGGCCCAGAAGTTGAGGATCACCACCCGGCCCCGGAGCTGCTCCGACCGGAGGCTGTCGCCGTCGAGGGTGGCGGCCGCGAAGTCCGGCGCCGGCTCGCCGATCAGCGCCGAGGGGAGCACCCGGACGTCCCGGGTGAGCCCGAAGCCGAGCAGTCCGAGGAACGCCACGGCCGCCAGCCCCGCGGCCCACCCCTTCCAGCCGCTCACGGCGTCCGCTCCCGCGCTTCGGGCAGCCGGTGGGGGAAGGGCACCGCGCGGCTCCGCCGTCCGGATCCGGGCCACACCGCCAGCAGCGCCCCCAGCCCGACGATCAGCCCGCCGACCCACAGCCAGGGCACGCCCGGGTTCACGATGGCGCGGACGGTGGCGTGGCGGCCCTCCTCCGAGTCGAAGGCCATCAGCGTCAGGTAGAGGTCTTCGGCCGGCGAGGAGCGGACGGCCGGCGTCGCGATGGGCTGCTCGGAGTTGGGGTAGAAGTTGAGGCTCGGCTCCAGGGTCCCGACCCCCCGCCCGTCGTGCGCGATCGAGAAGGTGCTGCCCACCACGAAGCGTTGGGGCTGCTCCTCCCCCCACACCTCGTCCAGCTCGATCACGTACTCCCCGACCGCCACCGACTCGCCGCGGTCGATCGTCGCCTCCCGCTCGAAGCGCCAGGTGCGGGAGATCGAGATCGCCACCACGATCACCACGATGCCGAAGTGGACGACGTACCCTCCGTAGCGGCGCCGGCTCCTCGCCAGCAGCTCGCCCAGCGCGCGCAGCCCCCGCGCCCCGGAGATCCGCCCCCGGGCCGCCATCCCCTTCCGGAACTCCTCCACGATCGTCGCCGTCACGAAGCCGGCGAGACCGAAGGTGATCAGCGGGTAGACGGCGCGGATCCCGAGCGCCGCCGCGCCGAGGGCCACCGCCGCCCCGACCGCGCAGGGCACGACGAAGACCTTCCGCAGCCGGCCGGGATCGGAGCGCCCCCAGGGCAGCGCCGGCCCCACTCCCATCAGGAAGAGCAGCACCATCCCGAGCGGCGCGGAGACCATGTCGAAGTAGGGTGCTCCCACGCTGATCCGGTCGCCCTGGACCGCCTCCACGAGGAGCGGGAAGACCGTGCCCAGCAGCACGGTGAAGGTGAGGGCTACGAAGATCAGGTTGTTGAGGATGAACGCCGTCTCCCGCGAGGCCACGTCGTCGAGCGTGCCGAGCGCGTGGAGGCGGTCGCTCCGCCACGCGATCAGCGCCATGCTCGCCAGCAGCACGACCGCGATGAAGGCCAGGAAGATCGGCCCGATCAGGCCCTCGGTGAAGGCGTGCACCGAGTCGAGGATCCCCGAGCGGGTCAGGAAGGTCCCGAACAGGGTGAGCAGGAAGGTCCCGATCACCAGCGACAGGTTCCAGGTCTTCAGCATCCCCCGCCGCTCCTGCACCATGACCGAGTGCAGGAACGCGGTGGCCGTGAGCCAGGGGAGGAAGGAGGCGTTCTCGACCGGGTCCCACGCCCACCAGCCTCCCCAGCCGAGCACCTCGTAGGACCACCACGCGCCGGCCACGATCCCCAGGGAGAGGAAGGCCCAGGGCGCGAGCGTCCATCGTCGGCTGGCCCGCACCCACTTCTCCCCCAGGTTGCCGGTCGCGAGCGCCGCGACGCCGTAGGAGAAGGGCACCGCCATCCCGACGTAGCCCAGGTAGAGGAGCGGGGGATGGAGGCCCATCAGTGGGTGGTTCTGCAGCAGCGGGTTCGGACCGGGGCCGTCGGCCGGCACCGGGGAGACCTCGCCGAAGGGGTTGGCCGGCCCGACGAGCAGCCCGAAGAAGAAAAGCCCCACCACCATCATCGTCGCGTTCACCCACGGGGCGAAGCGCGGGTAGATCTTCCGGTCCGCCCGGGCCACCAGCGCGGCGTAGGCGGCCAGGATCCAGCCCCAGAACAGGATCGACCCGTCCAGGCTGCTCCAGAGCGAGATCGCCGTGTAGTAGTCGGGCGTCGCGCGGCTCCCCACGCTCGCCACGTAGTCGACGCTGAAGTCGTGGGTGAGGAGGGCGATCTCCATGACCACCACGGCGGCGCTCATGGCCAGCAGCACGAAGTAGGTGCCGAGGCGGGCCGTCTCGCGCGAGCGGACGTCGTCGGTCAGCCCGGCTCGCACTCCGGCCACGACGACGAACGCCGCGCCGACGAGCGCGGCGACGATCGACGCGTTGCCGAGGAGGTTCAGGTCCATCGCCTCACCCCCCGTCCTCCCGGATCAGGGAGCGGTAGGCCTCCTCCGGGTGCGATCCGTCGTCGGGCGGGCTGTACTCGTTGGAGTGCTTCACCATCACGTTGTCCGAGCGGAAGAGGCCCTCCCGGTCGTAGCGTCCCTCGACCACCACGCCCATGCCCTCGCGGAACATCGCGGGGGGCGCGCCGTCGCTCTCCACCCGCACCTCGGCGCCCTCGTCCTGGAGCACGAAGCGGAGGTCCCGGGCCTCGGCGTCCCAGCTCACGCTGCCCGGCTTGACCTGGCCGCCGAGCCTCAGCGGCCGGTCGTACGCGTCGGAACCACGGGCCTGGAGCTCGCTGGGAGTGAGAAAGTAGACGACGTTCTCCTCGAGGCCGGCCCCGACGAGCAGGGCGATCGCCCCGACGACGGCCGCCAGCCCGAGGCCCATCCACGTCCGCTTGCGTCGCTTCGTCGTCATGGGGAGGGGGGCGTGGGTTCGTCGTCGGCGAGGCGCGCGCCGCGCGCCTCCGCGTCGTCGATGCGCCGCTCGAGCCGCCACGCGTACCAGCCGAGGGCGACCCAGGTCAGGACGTACCCGGTCCAGAGGAACGTCACGGGGCGCCTCCGCCGGGTGCGGCCCGCTCGACCTCGCGCCGCGCCTCCGAGAGGCGGTAGCGGCGAAGCATCAGGTAGGCGTATACCAGCGTGAACGCGAGAAGATTCAGCCCCAGCGCCCCCAGCATCTCGGGGGCGATCGTGCGGGGGCTGCTCGGGGGTTGATGGAGCGACCGCCACCAGGTCACCGACAGGTAGACGATGGGCACGTCCACGAAGCCCACGATCCCCACGATCGCCGACCACCGCGCCCGTCGGTCGGGGTCCTCGGCGAAGCCGCGGACGGCCAGGTAGCCCACGTAGATCACGAGCATGATGGCCGTGGTCGTCAGCCGCGGGTCCCAGGTCCACCACACGCCCCAGGTCGGCTTCCCCCACAGCGAGCCCAGCGCCAGCGTGAGGGCGGTGAACAGCACGCCGAGCTCGGCCGAGCCGGCCGCGACCGAGTCCCAGCGGTCGTCCCGCTGGACGAGGTAGAGGACGCTCATCACGAAGGTGACGAAGAAGGCCACCATCGCGACCCAGGCGGTCGGCACGTGGACGTACATGAGCCGCTGGACCTCGCCCTGGAGCGCGTCGGCCGGGACGACGAACAGCCCGACCACGCCGCCCGCGACGAGGGCGATCAGGGCCAGCCAGCCCAGCAGTCGATGCGTGCGGAGGACCATGGCATCGAATGTGTCGGTTCGCCCCTCGTCCGGGCCAATCGCGTCGTCCGGGGCGCCCGGCGACGTCGTCGGCTCCCGCCGGCCTTCCGTCATCGCTCGAGCACGACGGGAAAGGTCCACACGCAGACGACGAAGTAGATCACGTCGAACGCGATCAACAGCCGCACCCAGCCGTCGACGTCGCCGGTGCCCTCGCCGGTGATCAGCGCGGTCGTCGCGCTCACCGCACCCAGCAGCACGGGCACCAGCAGCGGGAGCAGCAGCAGCGGGAGCATCAGCTCGCGAGCCCGGAGGTGGAGCGTCAGGGCCGCGTAGAAGGTCCCGATCACCGAGAAGCCGAGCGTGCCGAGCAGGGCGACGCCGGCGAGCGGCAGCCACACCGGCCGGAGGTCGATCTGGTAGAGGACCGCCGCGACGGGGAAGAGGATCGCCTCCAGCAGCGAGAGGAGCAGCACGTTCGAGCACAGCTTTCCGAGGAAGATCGCCCGCGGGTCGCCCGGATAGATCTCGAGCGCCTCGAGCCCGCCCGCCAGCTCCTCGCTGTGGAAGGTGCGGCTCAGCGAGAGGAGCCCGGTGAAGAGGATCGCCACCCAGACCAGCCCGCCGGCCAGACGTCGGAGCAGACGCGGGTCGGGGCCGACGGCGAAGGCGAACACGATCAGCACCAGGGCGGCGAAGAAGGCCATGGCGTTGAAGCTCCCCCGGGTGCGGGCCTCCACGAGGAGGTCCTTCCAGAGGATCGCCCAGGTGCGCGACGCGAGCTCCATCGTCAGCCGCCCGCCCGCGCGCCGGACGCTCCGCCCGCCTCGGAGGGCGGCCCCGTCCACGTCATCCGTCCGGCCTCCAGCGACATCACCCGGTCGGCGCCCTCCAGCGCGCGGCCCCAGCGGTGCGAGGCAACGAGCACCGTCCGGCCGTCGGCACCCATCTGCTCGACCAGCGCGTCCACCAGGTCGACGCCCTCGGCGTCGAGGCTCGCGTAGGGCTCGTCGAGCAGCACGACCTCGCCCGGCCGCAGCAGCAGCCGGGCGAGCGCGAGTCGGCGCTTCATTCCGGAGGAGAAGCCTTCCACGCGCAGGTCGCCGGACCCCTCCAGGCCGACCCGGGACAGCGCGCGCTCCGCGATGTCTCGACGGTCCTCCAGGCCGTACATGCGGGCGGCGAACCGGAGGTTCTCCGACGCCGTGAGGTCCCCGTAGAGCAGGCCCTCGGGAGCCAGGAAGGAGGTGTGCTCGCGGACGCTCCGGGGGTCGTCCGTCACGTCCGCCCCGAGCACCCTCGCCCGTCCCCGGGTCGGCTTCAGCAGGGTGGCGAGCACCCGCAGGAGAGTGCTCTTGCCCGCCCCGTTGGGGCCGACGACGGCGACCGTCTCCCCGCGGGCGACCTCCAGCTCCACGCCGGCGAGCGCCCAGGTCCGACCGAACCGCTTCGCCAGCCCGTCGAGCGCGACGGCGGGCGCGGAACGGGGGTCGACGGGGTCGGTGGCGAGGTCCTGCGACACGGGGGACGGCCTCGTTGGCACTGGCGGAGCCTCGGGTTAGCTTCTCCGCGCGACGCCCCGGAGGCGACCGCCGCGGGGATCCGGGGGATCCTGGGATCGGGAACGCACGGAGAGACGAGCACGATGGAACTTCGGGATCTCGCCGCCCTCGTTCAACCGAGCGACGACCGGGTCGTCCTCCTGGTGCTCGACGGGCTGGGCGGGCTCCCGACCGAGCCGAACGGGAAGACCGAGCTGGAGACCGCCCGCACCCCCCACCTCGACCAGCTCGTCCGCCGCGGGGGCACCGGCCTCCACGTGCCCGTGGCCCGCGGCGTCACCCCGGGCAGCGGCCCGGGCCACCTGGCGCTCTTCGGCTACGATCCGCTGCGCTACCGCGCCGGCCGCGGCGTGCTCGAGGCGCTGGGGATCGGCCGGGAGCTGGCCCCGGGGGAGGTGGCCGCGCGCGGCAACTTCTGCACGCTGGACGCCGACGGCCGGGTCGCCGACCGCCGGGCCGGGCGGATCTCGACCGAGGACGCCGCGCCGCTGGTCGAGCTGCTGGACGGCGTCTCGGTGGAGGGCGTGGAGGCGAGCGTCCACGCGATCAAGGAGCACCGCTTCCTGCTGGTGCTCGGCTTCGGCGAGGCGGTCGAGGCCGACGTGGACGACACCGACCCCGGCCGGTCCGGGGCGCCGCCCGGCGAGCCGGAGGCGCGGGGGGAGGGCTCGAGGCCGGTGGCCCGCGCGGCACGGGCCTGGATCGCCGGGGCGCGCGAGCGCCTCGCCGGGCGGGAGGAGGCCGACATGGTCCTGCTCCGCGGCTTCTCGACCGTGCCCGACTGGCCCCGCTTCCCGGAGGTGTTCGGGATGCGCTCGCTCGCCCTGGCGGCCTATCCGATGTACCGGGGCGTGGCCCGGCTGGTGGGGATGGAGGCGCGGGCGGTCGACGACGGCCTCGACCCGCTGCTCGAGGCCCTCCCCGGCGCGCTCGAAGAGCACGAGTTCGTCTTCCTCCACCTGAAGGGCACCGACCGGGCGGGAGAGGACGGCGACTTCGACGCCCGGGTGGAGCTCATCGAGGCGGTCGACGAGAGGGTCCCGGAGCTGCTCGCCGCCGGGCCCGACGTCCTGCTGGTCACCGGCGACCACTCCACGCCGGCCGCCCTCCGGCGCCACAGCTGGCATCCCGTGCCGTTCCTCCTCGCCGGCGGGCGCGGGCGACGGGGCGTGGCGCGCGCGTTCGGCGAGTCGGAGTGCGCGCGCGGCATCCACGGCATCGTCCGCGGCCACGAGCTGATGCCGATGGCGGCGGCGCTGTCCGGACGAATCGGGAAGTACGGCGCGTGAGGGGCGGCGTGCCCCACGCCCGGGTGCCCGGATCGGGTGGCCGGTCAGACGCCCCGGGCCCGCGCCTTCAGCTCCATCGCGTTGGCGCCGAGCGCCACGGCCACCCCGATCGTGAGGACTCCGAAGAAGAGGTCGTTGAAGAAGGCGCCGGAGTGGACGAAGTAACCGTGGAGCAGGGGCGCGAGCATGCTGTACACGCCCACGAGGACGAGGGCGTGCGCCGCGGTTCGGCTCCAGCTCACGAAGTGCGCCGCCGAGAGCGCGATGATCGCTCCGCCGAGGAGGGCGCTGTGCCACCAGAGGAAGGTCGGGCCGTAGCCCCAGACGAAGGGGGCGGTCACGTACCAGGCTCCGATCGAGACGCCGAGGTAGCGGGAGAGCATGGCCGCAATCATGACGGGAGCCGGCGCGCGCGGCAACCCGCCCGGGCGGCCCCGTGAGGTGCCCGAGCTGCGGCGAGGAGGGGGAGGGCCGCTACTGCGCCGCCTGCGGCACCCGGATGGCCCGCGGCGACGAGGTCGTCTGCCCCTCCTGCGGCAGCCCGGCCGCGGCGGACGACCTCTACTGCACCGAGTGCGGCGAGCCCCTCCGGGAGCGCCCTCGGAAGGGGCCGCGGGCGTACGTCCCCTGGGTCCTGGCGGCACTCTCCCTGGTCGCCTTCTCCGTCGCGATCGCCCTCTGGGTGCAGGAACGGAGCGCCCCGAGGGAGGCCGGCGCGCCGCCAACCGGCAGCGTGCTCTCCGGGGGCGGCGGGCTGATGGAGGGGCGGGATCCCGGCTCGGACGGCGGAGCGGCCGACGACGGGGGCGCGGCGCGGGACGGCGGCATGCCCTCCGCCTCGGAGCTGGCCGGGATGTCGCCCCGGGAGGCGGCCGACCGGCTCTTCAACCGCGCCATGATGCTCGCCGATCGGGGCGGTGGCGCCGACAGCGCCGCCTTCTTCGCCCGCATGGGGGTGCGCGCCTACCGGCGGGTGCCGCCCGCCGAAATCGATCCCGACCTCCGCTTCCACGTCGGCCTGCTGCATCTGGTCACCGGCGACGCGGGGGCCGCCTCCGCCCAGGCCGACACGATCCTGGCCGACGAACCCGGCCACCTGCTGGGGCTGCTGCTGGCAGCGCGTGCGGCGGAGGCGCGCGGCGACGCGGGGGCGGCGGAGCGGTGGCGGGACAGCCTGGGGGCCGTCGCCGAGCGGACCGACCTGGAAGCGCGGCCCGCCTACCGGGCGCACCGCGAGCTCATCGCGGAGGCGGCGGAGGGCGACGGTGGCTGACTGGTAGGACGCCGACCGCGGCGTCGTCGTCAGAGCTCCAGCCCCCGCAGTCGGTTCGCGTTGCCCACCACCGTGACCGAGCTGAACGCCATGGCCGCCTCGGCGATGGCCGGATGGAGCAGGCCGAGCACCGCGACCGGGATCGCGACCACGTTGTAGGCGTAGGCCCAGAACAGGTTCTGGCGGATCTTCCGGAAGGTGGCCCGGGAGAGCCGGACCGCCCGGACCACCGCCGTCAGG
>CAZEUW010000110.1:0-8127 GCA_964515425.1 uncultured Gemmatimonadota bacterium
TCGTCCGCGTCCGGCTCGGGGCCCGCCGGCGGGTCGGGCTCGGGCGGTTCGGGATCCGGCGGGGGCGGCTCCGGCGGGGGCGGCTCCTCGCCCTCCCGGCGCTCCTCGGGGGACGACGGCCCCTCCGCCGGCACCTCCCCGGAGGCCGGGGCCGACGCGACCGGGACGGCTCCGACCGCCACGGCCTCCGACCGGGGGCCGACGCTCGCCTCGGGCGCCTCGCCCGGGGAGGTCTGGCTCGCGGCCGTGGCCGAGACGCGCGATCTCGGCGGTCGGGCCCTGGCGCTGCGCGGCGCCAGGGTGCTGGACTACGAGGAGGAGGCGGGCGTCCTCCGGCTCGAGGTCGCCGGCGGGCTGGCCGACGACCTGGCCGAGGCCCTCGAGGGCGGCGGCGGTCGCCGCCTCCGCGCGTCGCTGGCGCGTCGTCTCGGCACCGACGCCGGGGAGCTGCGGGTGCGGGTCGAGACGGCGGGCACCTCCGAGAGGCTGACCGACGAGAGCGCCCGCCGCCAGCGGCTCGAACGGCTCAAGTCCGTGGATCCCATGTTGCGGGAAGCGGTAGAAGAACTCGACCTGACACTCAAGGAGTGAGGTTGCCGTGAACCAGATGAAGGACCTCCAGCAGCTCATGCAGATGGGCCAGCAGATGCGCTCCCGCATGAGCGAGATCCAGGAGAAGCTCGAGGAGACGACGACCACCGCCCAGAGCGGCGGGGGGATGGTCGAGGTCACGGTGGACGGGAAGGGCAACGTCCGCGACGTGGACATCGACCCCTCCGTGGTGGACCCCGAAGACGTCGAGATGCTCGAGGACCTCGTCCTCGCGGCGGTCTCCGAGGCGCAGCGCCGGGCGCGCGAGGAGATGGAGGAGGAGATGAAGGAGCTCACCGGCGGGCTCCCGATGTCGGGACTCTCGGGCCTCTTCGGCTGAGCCGGCGGACGCCGCAGCGGGTCCGTGTCCGTCATAGAGCAGCTGGTCACCGAGTTCGGACGACTGCCGGGGATCGGCCGGAAGACCGCCCAGCGGCTGGCCTACCATCTCCTCAAGTCGCCGGAGGAGGAGGCGATGCAGCTCGCCCGCGCCATCGAGCGGGTGGTGGAGCAGGTCGAGGCGTGCTCCCGCTGCGGCAACCTGAGCGACGCGGATCCGTGCGAGTTCTGCGAGGATCCGCGCCGCGATCGCGAGGCGGTCTGCGTCGTGGAGGAGGCTTCCGACATCACGGCGATCGAGAAGTCGGGTCACTACGACGGCCTGTATCACGTGCTCGGCGGCCGGCTGTCGCCGCTCGACGGCGTCGGGCCGGAGGACCTGAACGTGCAGCGCCTGTTGGAGCGGCTGCGCGACGGCATCGAGGAGGTCATCATCGCCACGAATCCGAGCGTGGAGGGCGAGGCGACGGCCACCTACCTGCACCGCCTGATCGCCGACATGGAGGGCGTGCGCGTGACGCGGCTCGCCCGCGGCCTCCCCGTGGGAGGCGATCTGGAGTACGCCGACGGGGTAACCATCGCCGAGGCCTTCACGGGCCGCCGCGAGATGTAGGCGAAGGAGGGAGAGCGGATGGCCATCATCGTCTCGGGGGACGATTCGGGGGGACGCGACCGCCTGTGGAAGGTCGCGAAGGTGGCGGGCGCGGCCGTGCTCGGCGCGGCGGCGGTCGTCGCGGTCGGGCGCTGGGTCGCCCGTGACCAGATGGACCGGCACAAGCGGGACCTCTTCAGCCCGCATCCCCTGCGCCGGCTCGCGGCGCTGGGCTGGCTGAAGAAGCATCCCGACGTCGACAACGTCCTGCTGCTCCGCGACTACGTGGCCTGGGAGGAGCGGCCGCTCCTGCGGAAGCGGGCCGCCAACGTGCTGGAGGCCATGGAGGACGAGCTGGTCGAGGAGGCCCGCACGGCGGAGGGGGCCTGACGCCCGTCGGCGCGGCCCGGGGCGCGCCATGACCTGGAACCTCCCCAACCTCATCACGACCGGGCGCCTGCTCCTGGCCCCCCTCCTCGTCGTCCTCCTCTTCCAGACGGGCTTCACCGAGAGGCTGCTCGCCTTCCTCGTGTTCGTGGTCGCCGCCGTGTCGGACCTCTGGGACGGATGGCTGGCCCGTCGGCGGGGCGAGATCACCGACTACGGCAAGCTGGTCGACCCGCTCGCCGACAAGCTGCTGCTCGCCGCCGCGCTGATCCCCCTCTACCTGCTGACGCGGGGCGATCCCGTCCTCGGCGGCTTCCCGCTCTACGGCCACGTGTCGCTCTGGATCGTCCTGGTCTTCCTCGGACGGGAGCTGCTGGTCACCGCGCTCCGGACGATCGCAGCGCGCCGCGGCGCGGTCGTGCAGGCCCGGAAGTCCGGCAAGTACAAGGCGTTCGCTCAGAACCTCTTCATCGGCGGCTCCGTGCTCTGGCTCGCCCTGCGCACGGCGGCGGCGGACGGGGGCTGGAGCGGGCCGGCGTGGCGAGCGTGGCAGGGGCTGCACGGCTGGTTCGTGACGCTCACCCTTTCGGCCGCCCTGGCGCTGACGGTCCTCTCACTGGCCACGTACCTGGCCTCCTTCCGGGGCATCCTCGCCGACGGCGGGGCAGGGGAGTGAGCGCCGCCCCGCGCGAGCAGGCGGAGGCCCTGCTGGAGGCGCTCCGGGAGCGGGGGGCGACCGTGGCCGTCGCCGAGAGCTGCACGGGCGGCATGCTGGGGGCGGCGCTGACCTCGGTCCCCGGAGCCTCGGACGTCTTCTGGGGCGGAGTCGTGGCCTACGCCGACGACGCCAAGCGGGAGCTGCTGGGCGTGGACCGGGCCCTCCTGGAGCGGCACGGGGCGGTCTCCCGGGAGGCCGCGCGGGCGATGGCCGCCGGCGTCCGCCGTCGGGCGGGGACCGACTGGTCGGTGGCCGTGACCGGGATCGCCGGGCCGGGCGGGGGCACCGACGAGAAGCCGGTCGGCACCGTGTGGATCGCCGTGGACGGCCCGTCGCGGGCCGAGCACGGGCACCGCTACGCGGGCGGTCGCGCGGAGGTGCGGGCCCGCAGCGTCCGGGACGCGCTGGAGCACCTTCGCCTGGCCGCGAGGGCCGCCGGGGATGGCTGATCGGGGCCCGGCAGGTGGCCGTCCGTCCGTCCACGCCGCCGAGGGCGAGCTCGAGGGGACCGGAGGGGTCCGGCTCCACTTCCGTCGCTGGCGCGCCGAGGGATCGCGGGGGCGCGTCCTGCTCCTCCACGGCCTCGGCGACCACTCCGGGCGGTTCGAGCGCTTCGGACGGCGGCTGGCGGACGAGGGCCTCGAGGTCCTCGCCCCCGACCTCCGGGGGCACGGGCGCTCCGGCGGCCGACGCGGCCACGCCGACGACTTCGGGCGGCTCCTCGACGACGTGGATCGCCTCCTCGCCCGCGCGGCGGACGAGACGGGCGATCTGCCCACCGTCCTCGTCGGCCATTCGCTGGGCGGCCTCGTGGCGCTGCGGCGCCTTCAGGAGAGCTCCGCTCCCGGCCTCCGGGGCGCGGTGGCCGTGGCGCCCTTCCTCGGCCTCGTGATGGAGCCTCCGCGGTGGAAGCTGGCGCTCGGCAGGCTCGCCGATCGATGGCTCCCGCGCCTCACGCTGGCCAGCGGCGCCGAGACGGAGCTCGTGCTTCGCGATCCGGAGGCGAGGGCCGAGCGCCGCTCCGACCCCCGCGTCCACGACCGGATCAGCGCCCGGCTCTGGGGCGAGATGCAGCGGGCCGCCGAGACCGTCCTGGAGGGTGCGGAGCGCTTCGACGCGCCCCTCCTCCTGCAGGTGGCGGGGGACGATCGGGTCGTCTCGACCCCGGCCGTGATCGAGCTCGCCGAGCGCGTCGGTCCCCTGGCGGAGCTGCGCCGCTACCCCGAGGCCTATCACGACCTCCTGCACGACCCGGTGGCCGACGAGGCCGCCGCCGACGCGCTCGTCTGGATCCGCGAGCGGGTGCGTCCGGACGGAACGGAGGGCCCGAGCCCGGCATATCGCTTGCACCGAGAGGGGCGGTCCCGCGGCCCCCGTTCGGGGCGTCCGCGGCCCCGAGGACACCGAGACGATTCCGGAGGGGAGCGCATGGACGACAGGGAGCCGGTCGCCGACCAGGAGGAGGGCGTCGAGGACCGGGCCGACGCCGACCGGCGGGAGCCCGTCCCGCCGGAGGAGGAGCGGCGGCCGGAGGACGGCGACGAGGGCGGCGAGGGCGACGAAGGTGGCGGCGTCTTCGACCTCTTCGCCGACGACGAGCTGCCGGACGAGGTGCGTGCGGAGCTGGAGGAGCTCCGGGACGTCCGCGAGCGCCACCTCCGGCTGGCCGCCGAATACGAGAACTACCGCAAGCGGACGCGCCGCGAGATGTCGGAGGCCCGTCAGCGGGCGCAGGCGGAGCTCACCGGCCGACTCCTGGAGGCGCTCGACGACCTCGACCGCTTCGTCGACTCGACCGACGGGGAGATCGAGGTCGAGTCGCTACGCGAGGGGGTCGAGATGGTCCGCCGCAAGCTCTGGAAGGAGCTCTCCGAGGCCGGGCTCGAGCGGATGGAGGCCGAGGGCGAGCGCTTCGATCCGGAGGTGCACGACGCCCTGATGACGACGCCGGTGGAGGAGCCGGAGGAGGACGGACGGGTGTCCCGTGTCCTGATCACCGGATACCGGTTCGGGGACCGCGTGCTGCGTCCCGCCCGGGTGGAGGTCCAGCGCTACGCGGGTGACGAGCGGGACTGATGCCGTCCACGCGCACCGAGAGGGACTACTACGAGGTCCTCGGCGTGGCCGAGAACGCCTCCCAGGACGAGATCAAGAAGGCCTACCGCAGGCTCGCCAAGAAGCACCACCCCGACGCCAACCCCGACGACGCCGAGTCGGAGGAGCGCTTCAAGACGATCTCCGAGGCGTACCGCGTCCTCTCCGATTCCGAGCAGCGCAAGAAGTACGACCGGATGCGCAAGTTCGGCGGCATGGGCGCGTTCCGCTCCCGCGGCGGCCGCCCGGCGGGTGCCGGTGCGGGCGGTCAGGGGGAGGGCTTCCGGTTCGAGGACCTCTCGGACATGGGCTTCGGCGGGATCGGCGACCTCTTCACCTCGATCTTCGACCGGAGCCGACGGCGCGAGGAGGCGCGGTCGCGGGGGCCCGCCCGCGGCCGGCACGTCGAGTACGAGATCACGATCCCGTTCCGCACGGCGGTGCGGGGCGGGAAGGTCACCGTGCAGGTGCCGATCCGGGACAGCTGCGCCACCTGCGACGGGACCGGAGCGGCTCCGGGCGCCACGCTGGAGACCTGCCCCGTGTGCGACGGCCGCGGCTCGGTGAGCTTCGGCCAGGGCAGCTTCTCGGTGAACCGGCCCTGTCCGGAGTGCATGGGCCGCGGCCGGTCGCCCACCGAGTCGTGCCGCGTGTGCGGCGGCCAGGGCGAGGTGCGCTCGCGGCGGAAGATCAGCGTGACGGTGCCCGCCGGCGTCGACGACGGCTCGCGCATCCGGCTCTCGGGGCAGGGGGAGCGCGGCACCGACGGCGGCCCCCCGGGCGACCTCGTCATCCGGGTGCGGGTGAAGCCCGACGACTTCTTCGAGCGCGAGGGGCTGAACCTGGTGTGCGAGGTCCCGATCAACGTGGCGCAGGCGCTGCTGGGCTCGCGCCTCCGGGTCCGCACGGTCGACGGCAAGAAGGTCGTGCTCCGGATCCCGGCGGGTACGCAGAGCGGCACGGCCTTCCGGATCCGCGGCCAGGGGGTGCACGAGGGCGGACGCCGGGGCGACCAGCTCGTCCGCGTCCGGGTGGAGGTCCCCGAGGGGCTCAGCGAAGAGGGTCGTGAGGCGGCCGAGCGGCTGGCCGAGGTCGAGGAGCTGCCCTACTGACCTCCGGCGCGCGCCCCCGGGGGCGCCGCACCGCCCGGAGCGGTCACACGATCACGCCGCCGCCCACGACGACCTCGTCCCGGTAGAGCACCGCGCTCTGACCGGGCGTGACGGCGCGCTGGTCGGTCGCGGTCTCGAGCCGGAAGCTCCCGCCGCCGACCTCGCGCACCTCCGCGTCCACCACGGGCGCCCCGTGCCGGATGCGGACGCCGACGCGCTCGCCCGCCTCCGGTGGGTCGTCCAGCCAGTTCGCCGATTCGGCCACGACCGTCGCCGTGTCCAGCTCCTCCCGCGGGCCGATCACGACCGTCCGGCTCTCGGGCCGGATCTCCGTCACGTACATCGGACGGGCGAAGCCCCCCGGCAGCCCCTTCCGCTGGCCGACGGTGAAGTCGGCGTAGCCGTCGTGGGAGCCCACCTCCGTCCCGTCGGCCAGCCGCACCGGTCCCGGCGAGAGGGCCGGGTGCTCCGATCCCAGGTAGCGGCGCAGCACGCCGCGGTAGTCGTTGTCGGGGACGAAGCAGATCTCGAACGACTCCGGCTTCTCGGCGGTCGTCAGCTCCAGTTCCCGGGCGATGTCGCGCACCTCGTCCTTCGTCACGTCCCCGACCGGGAGCAGCAGCCGATCCAGGACCGTCCGGGGGACGCCCCACAGGAAGTAGGTCTGGTCCTTGGCGTCGTCCTCGGCGCGGCAGAGCCGGGCCGTCCCGTCCTCCCCGCGCCGCACGCGGGCGTAGTGGCCGGTGGCCATGTAGTCGCACCCGAGGGCGTCGGCGCGCGCGGCGAGGTCGCGGAACTTGGTGAAGCTGTTGCACCGGACGCAGGGCACCGGCGTCCGGCCGGCCGCGTACTCGGAGACGAAGTCGTCGATCACGTCCTCGGCGAAGGCCTCCTCGCCGTCGTACACGAAGTGGGCGAAGCCCATGCGGCCGGCGACCGCCTTCGCGTCGGCGATCCCCTCGAGCCCGCAGCAGGTGTTGGAGGGGCCGTCCACCCGGGAGTAGCAGAAGGTCTTGATGGTGGCGCCCACCACCCGGTGGCCCGCCCGATGGAGCAGGGCGGCCGCCACGCTGGAGTCGACGCCCCCGGACATGGCCGCCAGGATCGTGGCCGGCCCGGAGGGCGGCGCGGCCTTCGCGGAACGCGTCCGCTCGGCCGCCTCAGCGACCGGCGACACCGGTCTCCTCCCTCCGGAGCCTGCGCGCAACCGGCGGGACCACCTCGAGGGCGCGATCGATCGAGGAGGCGTCGGTCTCCGGGCCGAAGCTGAAGCGGACCACGCCGTAGCGGTCCGCCGGGGCGTCCACGCCCATCGCCTCGAGGACGTGGGAACGCGACGCGGAGCCGCTGCTGCAGGCCGACCCGCTGGAGACGGCGATCCCCTCGAGGTCGAGCGACACCAGCAGCGACGAGGTGTCGCAGCCCGGCAGTCCGACGCTGAGCAGGTGGGGAAGCCGCGCCGGGGCCTTCCCGGCGTGGACCACCAGGTCGGGCACCGCCTCGCTCAGCCCGTCGGAGAGCCGGTCCCGCAGCGCCGTCCAGCGCTCGCGGTTCGCCGGCAGCTCGTCGATCAGCCGCTCGGCGGCCTCGGCGAAGCCGACCGCGGCCACGGGATTCTGCGTCCCGGGCCAGAGCGACGCCTCCTGGGTCCCCCCCCGCATCAGCGGCGCGAGCTCGACGCCGTCGCGCACGTAGAGCGCCCCGATGCCGACCGGGCCGCCCAGCTTGTGGGCCGTGACGGTGAGGAGGTCGACCGGGACCTCCCCGGCCGAGCAGGGCGTCTTGCCGAGCGCCTGCACGGCGTCGGTGTGGAGCAGCGCCCCGTGCTCGTGGGCGATCCGGGCGGCCTCCGCTACAGGCTGGACCGTCCCGACCTCGTTGTTGGCCCACATCAGCGACACCAGCGCCGGTCGTCCGCCGGCGTCGGCGAGGTGCCCTTCGAGCGTCCCGAGGTCGACGGTGCCGGCCGCGTCCACCGGGACCCGCTTCACCTCGGCCCCCTCCGAGGCCGCCTGGCGCGCCGAGCCCAGCACGGCCTTGTGCTCGACCGCGGAGATCAGCAGCAGCGGCGAGCGGTCCCGGTGCGCGCGTGCGAAGCCGAGGACGGCGAGGTTGTCCGCCCCCGTGCCGCCGGAGGTGAAGACGAGGTCCGAGCGGGGCACGTCGAGGCAGTCGGCCAGCCGCCGGCGGGCGTCCTCCAGGTGCCGACGGGCCGCCTGGCCCCGGGAGTGGGAGCTGGCCGCGTTGGCGTCGGCCTCCCCGAGGACGGACTCCATGGCGGACCAGACCTCGCG
>CAZEUW010000111.1:0-8106 GCA_964515425.1 uncultured Gemmatimonadota bacterium
CTGCCCCTCGCGGCGCTGGCCTACCTGATCTTTCTCCCGCTGGGACAGGGGTTCGTCCTGCCGGGCACGCCCCTCCGTGCGTCGCTCACCGATCTCTTCCTGCTGGGGCTCGTGGCGGTCGGGATCGTGGCCGTGATCCGACGCGATCGGCGGACCCGACGGGACCGACCGCCGACGGACCAGGCGGCCGACCCCGCGACGGACGAGGCGGCCGACCGCGCGATGGACGAGGCGACGGGCGCGGCGACCGACCACTCGACCGACGAGGCCACCGACCAGGCGACGGACGAAGCGGGAGGCGCCGGGCGGGGCGTCGCAGGGCCGGCCCGGTCCCGGCAGCCGCGCTGGAGCCGCTCGTGGGAGGTGGCCCTGGTGCTGCTCCTCCTCTTCGGGGTGTGGGTGGGTGCGAGCGCGGCCTGGGGCGAGCACCCCGAGCTGGCTCTGGGGAAGGGCGCCGGCTACCTCCTGCTGACGCTCGGGGCGGGGGCTCTGGGCTGGAGCGGGCTCGCCTGGGAGCGGGCGCTGGACGCCTGGCTCCTGGGCACCGGCCTGGTGCTGGTCGCCGCGGCCGGCGTGGTCGCGCTCGGTCCCGACCCCTGGGCCTCGCGCATGCTGCACGAGGGCGGCTGGCTCACGAACCAGCCCTGGGCACGGCTCCGGGGGCCTTTCGCGCATCCAGGAGTCTTCGGCGACTATCTCGTGGTCTCCGGAATCTTTCTCTGGGCGCGCTGGCCGGCCTGGACCGCTCCCGGTCGTGAAGGCCCGGCCGCCACGGGGCTCCGGTCGGCGCGAACGCGCCGGATCCTGGCGTGGACCGCCGCCGGCGCCCTGGCCGCGGCCCTCCTGCTCACCGCGTCCACTGCCTGGCTCCCGGCGGGCGTTCTCCTGCTGCTATGGGGGCGCCGTCTGACCCCCCGCCGGCGGAAGGACGTCCCCGACGGCCGGGCACCGGGTGCGGGCGCCTGGATCCGTTCGCTGGGATTGCGGGCGGCTGGCGCGACGCTCGCCGCCGTCACCCTGGCCGCCCTCGTCTTCCCGCTCCGGATCGCGTGGCGGGGGGTCGAGGTGGTCTCGCCGGGGATCGGTCCCGCCCTCTGGAGCAGCGCAGTCGCCGCTTTTCTGCGCGCGCCGTTCGTGGGCGCCGGGGCCATTCCGGGCGCTGCGGGGGTGCCGGCCGACGCCGGCGCCGTCCCGGACGACGTCGGCAGCGTCTACCTCGGCCTGCTGGGGCAGTTCGGTCTCGTGGGATTCCTGCTGGCGGCCGTGGCCGCGGTGGTCCTGGTCCGGGCGCTCCGCCGGCCGCTGCGACCCGACGGCTCCCCGGACCTGGGCGTGGTGCGGGAGGCGGGCGACGGGCGGCCGCCCGGCAGGCTCCTGCGGAACCGCGTCCGGGTGGCGCTGCTGGCCGCCCTCCTCGCCATGGGGACCCACGGGCTGGCCGTGGCGGGCGAGGACTTCCGCCACTGGTGGGCGGTGGTGGGGCTGACCGGAATGGTCGCGGCCGTCCGGAGCGAAAGCGAGCGGGCGTGAAGCTCCTCGTCACGGGGGGCTGCGGGTTCATCGGCTCCAACCTCGTGCGGCATCTCCTGGAGGAGCGGGACGGGGCGCGGATCGTGAACCTCGACCTCCTCACCTACGCCGGAAACCTGGAGAACCTGCGCGACGTGGAGGACGACTCCCGCTACCGGTTCGTGCGGGGGGACGTCTGCGACGGGCCGCGGGTGCGGGAGCTGATGCGCGAGGCGGAGGCGGTCGTGCATCTGGCCGCCGAGTCGCACGTGGACCGGTCCATCTCGGACGACGCACCCTTCGTGCGCACCAACGTCCTCGGCACGCAGACGCTCCTGGCCACCGCCCTGGAGGCCGGGGTGGAGCGCTTCGTCCACGTGTCCAGCGACGAGGTCTACGGCGAGCTCCCCTGGCGCGATCCGGCGGAGGGGAGCGATGCGAGTGCGGAGGGCCGGCGCGGGACCGCCCCACGCTTCACCGAGGAGACCCCGCTCGCGCCGCGCTCCCCGTACGCGGCGACGAAGGCGGCGGGCGATCACCTGGCGCTGGCGTACCACACCCCGCACGGACTCGACGTGGTGGTGACCCGCTGCTCCAACAACTTCGGACCCTTCCAGCTACCCGAGAAGCTGATCCCGCTGACGATCACCCGAGCGCTCGAGGGGCGGCCGGTGCCGGTCTACGGTGACGGCCTCCACGTGCGCGACTGGATGCACGTGCGGGACCACTGCCGGGGCCTCCTGGCCGCGCTCGAGCGGGGCCGGGCGGGCAGGGTGTACAACTTCGGCGCCGGGGCGGAGCGGAAGAACCTGGAGGTGGTCCGGCGGGTGGTGGAGGAGGTGGGTGCGGATCCGGCGTTGATCCGGCACGTGGCGGACCGCCCCGGCCACGACCGCCGCTACGCCATCGACGCCTCCCGGGCGCGCCAGGAGCTGGACTGGCGGCCCCGGGTGCCCTTCGAGGAAGGCCTGCGCGAGACGGTGCGCTGGTACCGTCGGAATCGGGCCTGGTGGGAGGGAACCCGGGAGGGCGACGGAGAGGGCGACGGCGAGGGCGACCGGGGCGACGGCTGATCCGAGGAGCGGGGCTTCCCATCGTAGCGATCCGGGTGTACAATGTGCTTGACCCGCTGCCTTCCAACACACAACCGGGAGGGACCATGTCCGCACCGCCGTTTCCCGACACCGCGATCGACGACTTCCGCTCCGCGTTCGGTGGCATCGTCGTCTCGCCCGACGACGACGCCTACGAGAAGGCGCGCCGTGTCCACAACGGGTACATCGACCGGAGGCCGGCGGTGATCGCCCGCTGCCGGCAGACGTCGGACGTGGTGGAAGCCCTCGCCTTCGCCCGCGACCGCGACCTGGAAGTGGCGGTCCGCGGAGGCGGCCACAACGTGGCGGGCCGGGCGGTGGTCGACGACGGGCTCGTGGTGGACCTCTCCTCCATGAAGGGGATCCGCGTGGACCCGGACCGACGCACCGCCCGCGCCGAGCCCGGCCTCACCTGGGCCGAATTCAACGACGCCACCGTGGAGCACGGCCTCGCCACCACGGGCGGCGTCGTCTCCACCACCGGGATCGCCGGCCTCACCCTCGGCGGCGGCCTGGGCCACCTGATGCCGAAGTACGGGATGACGGTCGACAACCTGCTGTCGGCCGAGGTCGTCCTGCACGACGGCCGGGTGGTCACGGCGAGCGAGGAAGACGACGCGGATCTCTTCTGGGCGATCCGGGGCGGCGGCGGGAATTTCGGGGTCGTCACCTCGTTCGAATATCGCCTCCACCCCATCGGCACGGTCAACGCCGGGCTGGTGGCGCATCCCTTCGAGCGGGCACGCGACGTCCTCCGGTTCTACCGCGAGATGACGGCCGACCTGCCCGACGAGGTCATGGCCTTCGGGGGGCTGGTCCACGCACCGGACGGGTCGGGGGCGAAGCTCGCCGCCATCGTGCTGTGCGACTGCCGGCCGCCGGGCACGGACGACGCCGCCATCGAGCGGGTGAAGGCGTTCGGCGAGCCGATCCTCGACACCATCCAGCCGATGCCCTATCCGGCGGCCAATCAGCTCCTGGACGAGGCGTATCCGGAGGGCGCGTACAACTACTGGAAGTCGAGCTTCCTGGAATCGATGTCCGACGAGGCCATCGACGCGATGGTCGAGCGGTTCGCGGAGGCGCCCTCGCCGGCGGACGCGATGCTCCTGGAGCACTTCCACGGCGCCGCCACGCGCGTGCCTCCCGAGACGACCGCCTATCCCCACCGGGAGGAGGGGTACAACTTCGCCATCCTGTCGGAGTGGATGGATCCGGACCTCAGCGACGCCTGTGTTTCCTGGGCTCGGGAGACGTACGAGGCGATGACGCCGCACTTCGCGTCGGCCCGCTACGTGAACTATCTGGGCGACGACGAGGCGCCCGAGGAGCTGGGGGCGGCGTACGGACCGAACCTGCAGCGGCTCCGGGCGCTCAAGACCCGCTACGATCCGGAGAACTTCTTCCACCTGAACCAGAACATCCGGCCCGCGGTGGAGCGGCCCGCGTAGGAGTCAGCGGGGGCCTCCGGGATCGCCGAGCGCCCGGGGCCGGCCCGGCTGGGTGGGGAGAGATGCTGCGCGGGAGTCAGCCGCCGCCGGTGACCGCGAGGCTCTCCAGCATCACGGAGCTCGAGCGCACCGAGAGGGTGACGTTCACGTCCTCGGTCTGCACGGCCACGCGGAAGTGCCCCAGCGTGCGGAGGCTCACCTTCACCCCCGTGACGGTGCGATCCTCGAGCACCTCGAGGGCCCTGTTCACTTCCTTCAGGTTGCCCAGGAGCTCGCGGCCGGCCGGACGGCGACGAAAGAGCCCGGTGAGCACCTTCTCGCCCTCGGCCAGGTAGCGCCGTCGCGCCCGGCCGCTCTCCAGGGAGATGGCCACCACCCGCTCCAGCAGCGGCACCAGATCGGTGGGGATCCTGCCCTTGGCGGTGGCGTCGGCCAGGGCCTGGTAGGCGCGCTCGCGCTCGGGTGAGGGGACGGAGCCGATGGCCTCCAGCTCCATCTCGATGAGCTCCTGCTCGTCCTCGTGCAGGTCGACGGGCTCCACCTCCGGATCCGGACGCGCGGCCCGCTCTTCCAGCCGCTCCGCCGCGGCGTGGGCCGACGCGCGGGCCTCCGCGGCCCCGGTGACCGGCAGCTCCTTCTTCGAATCGCTCACGCGTCCTTCCCCGCGCCGTTGGTGCCGCTCTTGCCGCTTGTGCCGCCTGTGCCGTTCGACCCGTTCGTCGAGGGAGAGCCGCCGTTCTCTCCGCCGACGCCGCCCTCCTCCTCGTTGAGCTCCGCGAGGATCATCTCGGCCTCGTGCTCGAAGTTGCCGGTGTCGACGGGGCAGTGCATGCCGCACTCCTTGGGTGCGTCCTCTTCCCACCACCAGCGGCCCTCGCGCTTGTCCTCGCCCTCCTTCAGGGGGCGGGAGCATGGGGAGCAGCCGATGCTGGCGTAGCCCTGTTCGTAGAGGGGGTGCATGGGGATGTCGAATTCCTCGACGTAGTCCCACACCTCTTCCTTCGTCCAGTCGGCCAGCGGATTGACCTTCACGATCCCGCCGTGGTCGTGGTCCAGCTCGACCTTCCGGATGGCGGCCCGGGAGGCCCACTGGTCGCGGCGCAGCCCCGTGAACCAGGCGTCGAGCTTCCGGAGCGCCCGGGTCAGGGGACGCACCTTGCGCACGTGGCAGCAGACGAAGCGCAGGGGCACGGACTTGTAGAAGAGGTTGAGCCCGCTGCGGTTCACCATCGCCTCGACCTCCTCGTTGTCGGGGAGGAGGACCTCGACGTCGGCCTTCGGATACCGCTCCCGGACCTGGTCGATGAAGTCGTACGTCTCCTGGGGAAGGCGGCCGGTGTCGACCGTCATGACGTGGACGGATTCGGGGTCGATGTGGTAGGCCATGTCCAGGGTCACCATGCCGTCGACCTGGAACGACGTCACGATGCCCGCCCGCCGGCCGAAGGTGTCGAAGGCCCACTCGAGCCCGTCTTCCGGCGCCTGGTGGTCCAGCTCCATGGCGATCTCGCCGATCTCGAGATCGTCGAACTCGACGTCGCGCTCCACCGGCTCCTGCACCGGACTCGATATAGCCATCTCGTCCCCTCGTGATTTATCGCGTCTCGCTCTGTCGCGTCGCTGTGTCGCGTCGTGGATCGCGGACCCGCGGCCGTCGGACTCGCGCCCGGATCGGCCGTCGGACCCGCGGGTGCTCGTGCCTTCCGGCTCAGCCGCCGGCCAGCGCCGGCAGCACGACGAGCTCGTCGCCCGCCTCCACCGGCGTATCCAGCTCGTCCAGGCCGCGGATGTCGTCCTCGTTGAGGAACATGTTGATGTTCTCGTCGAGGTTTCCATCGTCGTCCAGGAACTGCGACTGCAGGGCCGGATAGGAGCGCGTGCCCTTCTTGATCAGCTCGCCCACGGTCTTGGCCCGGGCCGTCAGACGATCCATCCCGCCCGTGAAGTCCAGGAAGGGACCCGAGATCCGGAGCACCGGCCGGTCCGGCGGCTCCTGTCCCGGGATCTCGTCGCCGCCGCTGGCGATGTCGCGGAGCTCGTCGTCGGCGAGCTCGTCGACGAAGTGCCGGAAGCTGTAGCGCGGTCCGTCGCCGTTCAGGGAGCGCCGCCGCTCGACCCACGCCTCCACGAGGCGGATGATCATGCCGTCGGTCTCCTCGGACGGGATCCGGCGCAGCAGCGGCCGGCCGATGTCGGTCTGGTCGCCGAGGCCGCCGCGCAGCGTGATGTCGTAGGCCTCGATCTTGTTGCCGTCGTCAGTCCGGGCCGTGGTGCCCTGCAGCCCGATGTCGCCCACCCAGTGGTGCGCGCAGGCGTGGGGGCAGCCGTCCATGAAGATCTTCAGCCCCCGGATGTCGTCGCCGAAGCGCTCGTCGAGCTTTTCGAGGATGTGCTCCAGCTTGCCCTTCGTCTCGGCCACCGAGTAGTTGCAGAAGCGGTGGCTGGTGCAGGCGATGGAGCTGCCGTAGACCTGGTTCCGCTCCATGGGGAAGCCGGCCTCGCCCACCCCGTCGAGCACGTCGTCCAGCTCGTCTTCGGGGATGTTGCCGATGATGAAGTTCTGCCGGCGCGTGAAGCGGACGTCGGCGCCCGCCTCTTCGACCACGTCGGCGATCTCCTGGCACTGATCCCCGCTGACCCAGCCCATCGGGATGGAGAAGCCGGCGTAGTAGTAGCCCTCCTGCGCCTGCTCGTGGACGCCCAGGTGGTTGGCCTCCTCGATGGGCTGGGGCGCGTCGAAGTCCTCGAGCTCGCGGCCCAGGCGGTCCTCGATGAGCTTCCGGAAGCCCTCGGGGCCATGGTCGTCGACCATGAACTTGATGCGGGCCTTGGCGCGGCTGATCCGGTACTTCGGATCCTCCTGCCAGACGTCGGTGGCCGCCCGGAGGATGTCGATGGCCTCGTCCTCGGGCACGAAGACACCGATGTCACGGGCGAGCCGCGGCGTGGAGGAGAGGCCGCCGCCGACCCGCAGCCCGAAGCCACGCCGCCCGTCCTTTTCCGCGGCGATGAGCGCGACGTCGTGGATCTCGGGCGCGTTGCACTGGTGGGGGCAGGAGGCGATGGTGAACTTGTGCTTCCGCGGCAGGTTGGAGTACTCGCGGTTGCCGTAGAAGTACTCGGCCGCCTCGTCGATGATCGGCCGCACGTCCCACAGCTCGTCCTTGCTGATGCCGGCCACGGGGCAGCCGGTGATGTTGCGCACCGTGTCGCCCTCGCCGCCCACGGTCGTGAGCCCCGTCTCCTGGATGAGCCGCAGCACGTCGGGCAGCTCGGCCAGCGTGACCCAGTGGAGCTGGATGCCCTGGCGGGTGGTGAGCTCCGTATAGTTCTTGCCGTAGTCCACGGCCACCTTGCCCACGCCCCGGAGCTGGTCGGCCGTCAGGATGCCGCCCGGCACCTTGATCCGGACCATGAAGGTCCCGGTCTTCGGCTTGTCGTGGGTGAGGCCCCACCAGTTGAGAAGGACGATGTCCTCCTCGGGCACCGCCTCGTAGCCCAGGTCGATGAGCTCCGGAAGCTCGTCCACGATGTCCAGCGGGAACTTCTCCCGCTTCAGCTGCTCGATGCTGTTTCGCTTGTAGACGAGATCCCACGTGGGCTCGGGCCGCCGTCTCCTTCTGCTCATCGCCTGTCTCCTCGTTCGCTCGTGTGGGTCCGGCCGGGTGCGCCGACCGGACGAAAAATCACGCTCCAGATCACGCTCGGTATGACGCTCGATATCATGCTCGGTCCTGCCAGTGCTGCGCCAGCGCTCGTGCCAGCGAGGGCTGGGTGAAGTCGTCGGGGATGACGTGGACCGCCACGTCTCCCTCCCTCAGCGAGGTGTTTCCGGTAATCGAAGGATAGCACGCCAAATCCGAGATGAGCGCGTCGGCCACCGCCTCCGCCGAGTTCCGGTCGTGCTCGTCCGGGTCGGTCGAAACGAACTCGCCCAACACGTCCCGCAGGAGGTCGGGCGAGAGCGTTTCGCTGAGCACGGCGGGTACCGTCGTCACTTCGACCGTCCGCCCGTCGGTCAGTGCGGCGTGAAACCCCAGTCGCGCCAGCGC
>CAZEUW010000112.1:0-8011 GCA_964515425.1 uncultured Gemmatimonadota bacterium
TCCGGATCGGTGCCTCCGTCGGCGGGCCCGGGCTGGAGCGGGGGATCGCCGATGCTCGCCTCGTTCGAGTTGGCGAGGACGTGGTTGTTGCTCAGCACGTAGACCGTGCCGGAGCCGTCCGCGACCCGAGCGCCGATCGTACCGGCGGTGATGTCGGGATGGCCCACCGAGAAACCGATCGGGGCGGGCCGGGCACGACTGGTCTCGTCGGCGCCGGCCACGAACATGCCCGTCACCACGTGTACCACGGGGACGCCGTCGACCTGATCCGGGAGCCCCTCGGGGCCGCCTCGGAGCAGGTACAGCACGACGGCCGGCCTCCCGTCGTCCGTGCGGCCGACCGCCGTGCCCACCACGTGGTCGTTGCTCATGAGCTGCGGCGTGTGGGCCTCCTGGGCCGCGAGCGCCGTCTCGACCGCCTGCGCGGCCACCTGGCCGTCGTCGGCCGGCGGCTGGACCGGCGTCTGGTCCGAACAGGCCGCGAAGGCGACGAGGGCGGTCAGGAGCGTCCAGCGGAGGGCGCTTCCGGCGTGGAACGAGGGACGAGATCGCATCGGAAGCCTCGGGAGTCGGAGTTGCGACGATGACGCGCTCGAACGATCCGTCCCAACCTGCGCCCTTCGCCGGATCCACGGCAACCGACCGCCGCCGGTGCGATGCGGCTGGTGGCCACCGGCTGCGGAGGACGACCCCGTGAGCGCGTCGCCCGCCCCGAGCCCGGAGCGGCTGCGTAGCCACGTCGAGGCCCTGGCGGGTGAGCGCCACCCTCTGATCACGCCCGACGCCCTCCGCAGGGCCGAGGACTACGTCGCGGACGCCCTCGCCGGGCTCGGGCTCGAGGTGGAGCGGCCGGCCTTCGACTTCCGGGGCGACCGCTACCGCAACGTGGTCGGCCGGCTCCGCGGTCGGGAGCCCGAGACGCATCGGCTCCTGCTGGGGGCCCACTTCGACTGCGTGCCGGGCAGCCCGGGGGCGGACGACAACGCCAGCGGGATCGCGGCCCTGATCGAGTCCGCCCGTCTGCTCGCCGGCGAACCCTTCCGCCGGACGATCGAGTTCGTCGGCTTCAACCTCGAGGAGCCCCAGGCCGGCGTCCAGAACCACCGGATCGGCAGCCGCGCCTACGCCCGCGCCGCCGCGACCGCCGGGATCGAATACGCCGGAGCCCTCGTCTTCGAGATGGTCGGCTACACCGACCCGCGGCCCGGGAGCCAGACGGCGCCCTGGCTCCTCTTCTGGAAGGACGTACCGCGGACGGGGACCTTCCTGGCGGCCGTCGGCAACTGGAAGGCCGGCCGCCTCCTCCGCGCCGTGCGCACCGCCGCGTCGACGGCCGCGCCGGGGCTCCGGGTCGTGAGCCACCGCGCCCCCTTCCGGGGCTGGCTGCTTCCGATCACGCGGCTGAGCGATCACGCCCGATTCTGGGACCAGGGGTGGCCGGCGGCGATGCTCACCGATACCGCGTTCCTCCGGAATCCGCACTACCACGCCGCCGGAGACCGGCCCGAGACGCTGGACTACGGGTTCATGGCGCGGGTGGTGGCCACGGCGGTCGAGACGGTCCGGGAGCTGGAAGGCCCGGGGCCGTAGGCAGTCCGTGCACCGGGGCCCCAGGCAGTGTCGGGCCCGCTCGGCTCGGCGGCTTGGCGTCCGTCATCCCGGTGCGGGCCGGGCCTCGAGCCGGCCGTCGCCCGCGGGCCGGATCCGCGTTCCGTCGAGCTGTCGGCTCTCGCGATCCAGCGTCTCGGCCAGCCAGCGGGCCTCCTCGGGCGAGGCGCGTCGCAAGCGGAATCCGCGGATGCACATCGGCGTCATCGCGAGCCGGTGGGGCGGGTCCCCCTGCACCTCGACGAAGTACATGGCCGTCAGCTCCGGCCGGAGCTCCTCGTGGCCGGATATGCCCTCGTAGTCGTTGAGGATGTCCCCGCACCCGTACAGGATCGGTCGACCCCGGTGGAGCTCGACGGCCTTCGGATGGTGCGAGGAGTGGCCGTGGACCACGTCCACCCCGGCCTCGTCGACCAGGTGTCGCGCGAACCGGCGCTGTCGGACCGGGATCCGGTGTCCCCAGTTGCCGCCCCAGTGCAGGGAGACGACGACCACGTCGTCCGGTTCGCTCCGGCGCCGCACGTCCCGGACCGCGCGGCGGGCCTCGGGCCCTTCGAGCGCCGGGAGGAGCGCGACGCCGGGCGCGTCGTCGCTCGCCGCCCACTCCTTCGGCACCCCCGCGCTGGGAAGACAGAAGGCGAAGGTCCGGACGGTCCGCCCCCCGTCCCCCGGTCCCCCGACCACGACCGGCTCGTGCGCGGCCGCCTCGTCCGCGCCGGCCCCCACCGTGGCCACCCCGGCTTCACGCAGGGAACCGAGCGTGTCGGCCAGGCCCTCCCGGCCCCAGTCCAGCACGTGGTTGTTGGCCAGCACGCAGACGTCCAGGCTCGCCTGCTCGAGCACCGGCACGTTTCCCGGATGCATGCGGTAATGGATGCTCTTGCCGGGCCACGGCCGTCCGCCGGCGGTGACGGCGGTCTCGAGGTTGCCGATCCGCACGTCCGCGCCGGCGCGCTCCAGCTCACCGAGTGCGTCGCCCCAGAGCTCATCGAAGCCGATCTCGTCCGGTATCGGGCCGGACGCGGCCTCGGCCAGCCGGACGTAGCGGCGCGCGTCGTCCACGACGGGCTCGTGGAGTCGGGGGTCCACGGAGCACGGGAGCCGCTGGTCCACACCCCGGCCGAGCATGAGGTCGCCACAGAGGAAGAGGGTGGTCCGGTCCATCGCCGCGCGACCTCCTTCGGAAGATTCCCGGAGACGCTATCTTTCCGAACATGACGCCAGCCGTCGCTTCTTCCGACCGCCGCCCCCGCGTCGTCGTCGTCGGCGCGGGCTTCGCCGGCCTGTGGGCCGCCCGGGCCCTGGCGGGCGCGGAGGCGGAGGTGCTGCTCCTCGACCGCAACAACTTCCACACCTTCTACCCGTTGCTCTACCAGGTCGGCGCCGCCGAGATCGACACCACCGAGATCTGCTATCCCGTCCGGAAGGTGCTCCGGGGGCAGGAAAACGCCCGCTTCGCGATGGGCGAGGTCGACTCGGTGGACCTCGACGCACGGGTGGTGCGGGTCGGTGGGACGAGCCTGCCGTACGACCACCTGATCGTGGCCACCGGCAGCGCGCCCCACTACTTCGGGGTGCCGGGGGCCGAGGAGCACGCCTTCCCGCTGCGCGTGATCGAGGACGGGCTCGCGCTCCGCAACCACGTGCTGGCCCGGTTCGAGCGCGCCGCGCGCGAGCGGGACCCGGAGCGCCGGCGGAGGGCCCTCTCCTTCGTGATCGTCGGCGGCGGTCCCACCGGCGTCGAGTACGCGGGGGCGCTCGCCGAGCTGGTCTACGGCCCGATCGCGCGCGACTACCCGGAGGTCGACACTTCGGAGGTCGAGATCACGCTGGTGGAAGGGCTGGATCGGCTGCTCTCCGCGATGCGGGACCGCCTCGGACGTTACGCGGGCCGTCGTCTCGAGCGGATGGGCGTCACGGTGCGGCTCGGGACGATGGTGGAGCGGGTCGGTGCCGTCGGCGTCCGGCTCGACGACGGAAGCGAAGTCCGGGCCGAGACCGTCGTCTGGACCGCCGGCGTGCAGGGCGACCCGGACGCGGGCCGTTGGGGGCTCCCGATCGGCCGGGGAGGGCGCGTCCCCGTCGAGCCGACGCTCGGTGTGCCGGGTCGGCCCCGTGTCCAGGTGGTGGGCGACCTCGCCCTGGTCGAGGACGACGGCGAGCCGCTGCCCCAGATCGCCCCGGTCGCCATCCAGCAGGGCGAGCACGCCGCCGGCAACGTGATCCGTCGGCTCCGTGGCGAGGAGCCCGTCGCCTTCCGCTACCGTGACCGGGGGATGCTGGCCACCGTGGGCCGCAACCACGCCGTGGCCGAGATCGGCGGCCGGGCCTTCACCGGATTCGCGGCGTGGCTGCTCTGGGTGGTGATCCACGTCGCGAAGCTGATCGGGTTCCGCAACCGCCTCGTGGTGCTCACGAACTGGGCCTGGGACTACTTCACCTACGAGCGCTTCGTCCGGCTCATCCTGCCGCTGGCCGAGGCGGCACGGCTCGAGACGTCGCGTGGGGAGCGCTCGCTGTCGGCCGCGGAGGACGCGCTGGCGGCCGTCGGCGACCCCGAAACCGACGCCGCGTCGGAGGACGACGCCGCGTCCCCCGCCCGCTCGGCGGGCGTGGACGACGGGAGGGCCCGTGACGGCTGAGACGATGAGGGGGCTGTGGCTGGAGGACGGGTCCGTCACGTTCCGCGAGGACCTGCCCGTGCCGGAGCCGCCCGAGGGGGAGGCCCGGATCCGCGTGCTGACGGCCGGCGTCTGCAACACGGACCTCGAGCTCCTGCGGGGCTACTATCCGTTCTCGGGGATCCCCGGCCACGAGTTCGTGGGGCGGGTCGAGGAGGGGCCGTCCGAGCTCGTGGGCGCGCGGGTCGTGGGGGAGATCAACGCCGTGTGCCACGACTGCGAGCACTGCCGGGCCGGCCGCTCGAACCACTGCGCCGATCGGACGGTGCTCGGCCTCGTGGGCCGGAACGGCGCCTTCGCCGAGCACCTCGTGCTCCCGGTCGAGAACCTCCACCGGGTGCCGGACGGCGTCCCCGACGAGGTGGCGGTCTTCGCCGAGCCCCTGGCGGCGGCCCTGCGGGTGACCGAGCAGGTCCCGGTCTCCCGCGACGACCGGGTCCTCGTCGTCGGGGACGGGAAGCTCGGGCTGCTGATCGCCGCGACGCTCGCTTCCACCGGCTGCCGGCTCAGCGTCGTCGGCCGCCACCGCGAGAAGCTCGCGCTGATCGGGGACCGCGACGTCCGCAGGCACGTGGACGGAGAGAGCCCTCCGCCCGACCCGGATTCCTTCGACCTCGCGGTGGAGGCGACCGGCGCGCCGGGCGGCTTCGCCACCGCGCGCCGTGCGCTCCGTCCGCGCGGAACGCTGGTCATGAAGAGCACCTACGCCGACGAGCTGACCGTGGACGCGTCGGCGGTCGTGGTGGACGAGATCACGCTCGTCGGCTCGCGCTGCGGACCGTTCCCGCCGGCCCTGGACGCCCTCGAGCGGGGCGAGCCGGATCCCCGGCCGCTGATCGACGCCCGCTTCCCGCTGGCCGAGGGACCGACCGCGCTCGAGCGGGCCGGCCGGTCCGGAGCGCTGAAGGTCCTGATCCGGATGGAGCCGGAGGAGCCGTGACGCGGATGTCCCGGCCGGGCCCGGAGCGGCTCGTCGGCCTCGACCGGATGCGCCACGGCTTCCTCCTCGCGGCGCGGTGGCTCTTCCGCCGGTTCTACGACTTCGAGTTCCGCTGGGTCGACGAGCCGGACGGCGATCCCTGGCTGGACGCCGGCATCGTGATCATCCTCAATCACACCAGCCTGTTCGAGCCCCTCTTCCTGGGCGGCGTCCCCCGCCGCTTCGTGCGCCGGATCGCGTCGGCCGGGTTGGCCCCGATCGCCACCAAGACGACCGAGCGGCCGATCGTGGGCCGCATCTTCCGGCTGCTGGTGCCCGAGATCGTGCCGGTCACCCGGGAGCGCGACGAGACCTGGGAGACGTACCTCCGACGGGCCGAGGACCCGGACACGCTCGTGTTCCTGCTCCCCGAGGGACGGATGAAGCGGCGCAGCGGCCTGGACGCCCGGGGTGGTCCGATGACGGTGCTGGGGGGCGTGGCTGACGTGATCGAGCGCGCCCGGCCCGACGAGCGGATGATCCTGGCCTACAGCGGCGGCCTCCACCACGTGCACGCCCCCGGCGACCGGTATCCGCGCGTCTTCAAGGAGCTCACGATGTGCCTCGAGGCGGTGGACGTCGAGCCCTACCGGCGGGCGCTGCGGCGGTCCGCGGCCGGCAACGATTTCAAGGAGGCCACGGTCGCCGACCTGACCCGGCGGCGGGACGAGCACTGTCGGGACCACGGCCACGGCGGCGGCGTCGCCGCCGCGCGGCCCGGCCCGCTTCAGGGCCGCGGGTAGAGCTCCGGCGTCGTCAGCACCCCGGTCCCGACCAGACCGAGCCGCCTCGCGAGCCGCAGGGCGGGGCCGGCCGCGGATCGAACCTGCTGCGCGGTGGCCCGCAGCAGCCGCTCGCGGTCGTCGTCCCCGCGCTCGGTGATCCGGTCCCACCACGACCGCTCGGGAGGGAAGGCCTTCAGCCGGAGCCGGGCGTCCTCCTCCAGCTCGAGCTCCTCGCGCAGCGCCGCGTAGGCGGCCGGATACCCGCCCAGGTCGTCGACGAGGCCGATGCGGGCCGCCTGCTCGCCCGTCCAGATCCTCCCCCGGGCGACGGCGTGCACGCTGTCCCTGGACAGCCCGCGGCCCTCGGCCACCTTGCCGGTGAAGTCGACGTAGACGCGGTCCAGCCACGCCTGGAGGCGCTCCCACTCGGCCGGATCGAAGCCCTCGAGGCCGCTCCACATCTCGGCGTTCTCGCTCGTCTGGAGCTGCCCCCAGTCGATGCCGAGCTTCTCCCACAGCTCGGCCGTGACCGGCTTCACGTTCAGCACCCCGATCGAGCCGGTGATGGTCCCGGGCTGGGCCACGATCCGGTCCGCCGCCATGGCGACGAAATAGCCGCCGGAGCCGGCGACGTCGCCCATGCTGACCACGACGGGCTTGCCCTCCTCGCGGGCGCGGACGACCGAGCGCCAGATGGCGTCGGAGGCCACGTAGGACCCGCCGGGGCTCTCCACCCGGAAGAGGATCGCGTCGACGTCCTCGTCGTCCACGGCGGCACGGAAGTGCGCCGTGACGTCCTTGGAGGCGATCGTGGGGCTGCTGAAGGCGCCCCCCGAGCCCGAGCCGCGGACGACCGGCCCCACCTCCTGGATCAGCGCGACGGTGGCCTCCGGCTCGCCTCCGCCCCCCGTCCGGCCGGCGTAGGCCGCGAGCCCGAGGAGCTCGGTCTCCTCGTCCTCCGCCTGCACGCGCTCGCGCAACCGGTCGTGGACCTCGTCGCGGTACGCCAGCCGGTCCACCAGTCCCGCCTCGACCGCCTCCTGTCCGAAGTAGGGGCCCCGGTCGAACAGCCCTTCCACCGTGGCGCTGTCGAGCCCGCGGCCCTCGCCGATCCCGCGGAGCATCTGACCGAACTGGGAGCGCATCACCGCCCCCGTGGCCTCGGCGTGCGCCTCGGTGTAGGCGGTGTCCACGAAGGTGTTGTAGGCGCTCTTGTACTCGTAGCGCTGATCGCCGACCATCTCGACGCCGATCTTGTCGAGCCCCTCCGCCAGGAAGGGAGACTGGACCAGCAGGCCCGTGAGGCCGACGTCGCCGGAGGGCTGCAGGTGGGTCTCCTCGAAGGCGGTCGCCAGGTAGTAGGCGCCGTTGGCGGGTCCGAACTCGCCGAAGGTCTCCGCCCAGGCCACCGTCGGCTTGCCGCTCTCGCGGAAGGCGAGGATCGCGTCCCTCAGCTCCTGAAGGCGGGCGAGGCCCATCCCGCTGTCGCCGATCCGGGCCACCAGGCCGAGGACCCGCTCGTCGTCGGCCGCCCGGTCGAGCGCCGACACCAGCTCGCGCACCGTCGGCCCGTCCGGCGCCATCGATCGGTCCACCGGGTCGGCGGGGACCCGCTCGGGATAGGAGCGCTCGAAGTCGACCTCGAGCACGGTGCGGTCGGGCACGTCCTCGGCGGTGCCCAGGAACCACATGGCGATGAGGATGAGCGACACGAAATAGATGGCGCCCAGGAAGACCAGGAGCCCGTGGAAGCCCTGCTTGAGCCAGTTCCAGACGTCACGCCATTCGGGTCGCTTCATGGTCGGGCCTCCGGTGGAGGGGAACGGCCGGTCGGGAGAGCGCTCATCGGACGGCAACGTCGTATCGAGGCCGTCGGCGAGCAACGTCGGGGGCCGGTCCGCGCTCGTCCCGGGGCCCGTCGACGGGTCCGTCGGCGACGCCCGCGACGGAGGTCTGCGGGCTTTCGGTCGGATTTCGTGGCCCGCTCTTGACACACGAAATTTCGGTGGTATGATAGG
>CAZEUW010000113.1:0-7931 GCA_964515425.1 uncultured Gemmatimonadota bacterium
TCGCGGACGACGAGGTCGAGCAGGAGCTCCGACGCTTCGAAGAGGCGCGGCAGCCAGCGATGGAGACGACCCGCGAGCTGCGCGAGCTGACGGAGGAGCGGCTCGGCGAGGTCGAGGCGAAGATCTTCGAGCCCCAGCTCCTGATGCTGGAGGACCCCGACCTGGTCGGCGGAACGGTGGCCTACATCGAGGAGAACTACCTCTCGGCGGAGCGGGCCTTCGACTGGAAGCTGCTCGAGCTGCGCTCGCAGTTCCTCGACGCCGCGCACGGGATGGTCGCGGACCGGCTCGCGGACCTCCGGGACATCCGGCTCCGGGTGCTGGTCGAGCTGCTGGGCGACGCGGCCGTCACGGCCGACGCGGTCTCGGAGGGCGACGTCCTCGTTCTCGAGGAGCTCACGCCGAGCTTCGCGGTGGAGCTCGACCCGAAGCGGGTGGGCGCGGTGATCACCGCCGCGGGCTCTCGTGCTTCGCACGGCGCCGTGCTGGCCCGCTCCCTGGGCGTGCCCGCGGTGGTGGGCGTCGGGAACCGCCTGGAGGAGGTGGACGACGGGGTGACCGTCGTGTTGAACGGCTCCACCGGCCGGATCGTCGTGGACCCGACCGAGGAGGAGGTCGCGTCCTTCCGCAGCTCGAAGGTCCACTCGGAGGAGCGGCGCCGACGGGTCGAGGAGCTCGCCCGGCTCCCGGCGGTCACCGAGGACGGCGTCGAGGTGCGCCTGCAGGTGAACCTGGACCAGCCCGACGAGGTGGACGAGGCGGCGCGCGTCGGATCGGACGGCGTGGGCCTGTTCCGCTCGGAGTTTCTGGTCATCGGCCGTCGGACGATACCTACGGAGGAGGAGCAGTTCCGGGCGTATCGCCGGGTCGTCGAGGGGTTCCCCGGCCGCGACGTCACGCTCCGCACCTTCGACATCGGGGGGGACAAGTTCCCGATCTTCCTCGAGATGCCGCCCGAGGAGAACCCGTACCTCGGGTGGCGGGCCATCCGGGTGTGCCTGGACCTGCCCGACCTGTTCCGCAACCAGCTCCGGGCGGCGCACCGGGCGGCGGAGTTCGGCCGACTTCGCCTGCTGCTGCCGTTCGTGACGTCGGTGGCCGAAGTCCGACGGACCCGAGAGCTGGTCCGCGAGGTGCGCGAGTCGCTGGAGCTGGCCGACGACGAGCGGCGGATCCCCCTCGGGGTGATGATCGAGACGCCGGCCGCGCTCGAAACCGTCGAGCTGCTGGCGCCCCACGTGGAGTTCCTCAGCCTGGGGACCAACGACCTGACCCAGTACACGCTGGCCGTGGATCGCGGCAACGCGCGGCTCGCTCCGCGTTACGACCCCCTCCACCCCTCGCTCCTCAGGGCCTACCGGAAGCTGAGCCGGGTCGCCGGGCGACACGACCTTCCGCTCGGCGTGTGCGGCGACCTGGCGACCGACCCGGTCGGCCTCGCAGCGCTCCTCGGGCTCGGGTACCGCAGCTTCAGCCTCCCCCCCTCCTCCGTGCTCGAGGTCAAGGAGTGGGTCCGCGCGGTGAGCGTGAGCGAGCTCGAGGCGATCTGCGGCGGGCTCGCGGGGGCCGAATCGGGGGGCGAAGTGCGAAGCCCGCTGGTGCGCTATCTGGAGGGCGCCGTTCCCTCCGAGGCGGTGCCCTCGGACCGCTTGTCTCGCCCCTTCTAGCCGGGTACGTTCCCGGCGCTTCCCGCAGCGCCGATCCGTCCCTCCGCACCGACCACGCCGAGGCACCCGTGTCGCCTTCGAACAGCCACCACTTCTTCAGCTCCGAATCGGTGACCGAGGGGCACCCGGACAAGGTCGCAGACCAGGTCTCCGACGCCGTCCTCGACGCGATCCTCGAGCAGGACCCGGAGGGGCGCGTGGCCTGCGAGACCCTCGTCACGACAGGGCTCGTCCTGCTGGCCGGGGAGATCACGTCGTCGGCGTCGGTCGACTACGCCGAGCTGGCCCGCCGGACCGTCCGCGAGATCGGATACTCCGACCCCGCCTACGGCTTCGACGCGGACAGCTGCGCGGTCCTGACGGCGATCGGACGCCAGTCGGGCGACATCGCCCAGGGGGTGGACCCGGGCGGAGCGGGGGACCAGGGCATGATGTTCGGCTACGCGACCGACGAGACGGAGTCGCTGATGCCGTTGCCGATCACCCTCGCCCACGCCCTGACTCGACGGCTGTCGACGGCGCGGCGGGAGGGCGTCGTCCCGTGGCTGCGGCCGGACGGGAAGGCGCAGGTCACCGTGGAGTACGAGGACGCTCGGCCGGTCCGGGTGGACACGGTCGTGGTCTCGGCGCAGCACGACGACGGAGTCGGGCACGAAGAGATCGAGGAGCGGCTCATCGAGGACGTGGTGGAAGCGGTCCTCCCGTCCGAGCTGTACGATCGGGAGTCCGTCACCTTCCACGTCAACCCGACCGGCCGCTTCGTGACGGGGGGTCCGGTGGGCGACGCCGGGATGACGGGCCGGAAGATCATCGTGGACAGCTACGGCGGCGTCGGATCGCACGGCGGCGGGGCGTTCAGCGGCAAGGATCCCTCGAAGGTGGACCGCTCGGGCAGCTACGCGGCGCGCTGGGTGGCCAAGAACCTCGTCGCGGCCGGCCTGGCGGAGAAAGCGGAGGTGCAGCTGGCCTACGCGATCGGCGTGGCCGACCCGGTCTCGGTGATGCTCGACACGCGCGGCACGGGGGTGCTCCCCGACGAGGAGCTGGTGGCGGTCGTGAAGGACGTGTTCGACCTGTACCCGAAAGCGATCATCGAGACGCTGGGGCTGAACCGTCCGATCTATCTGCGGACGGCGGCCTACGGGCACTTCGGCCGCGCGCCGGACGACGACGGGGGCTTCACCTGGGAGCGCACCGACCGGGCCGAGGACCTGAGATCGAGGGCAGAGGCGTGAACGAGGAACGGGGAGCGGGAGGCGAGGCGATGCGGGGAAGCGCGACGAAGCCGGGGGCGAGCGACATCGCGGACGCGGCGCTGGCCGCGCAGGGCCGGGAGCGCGTCCGCTGGGCGGAGCAGTTCATGCCGGTGCTGCGGCAGATCCGCGAGCGCTTCGCGGAGGAGCGGCCGCTGGAGGGCGTGCGGGTGTCGGCCTGCCTCCACGTCACCACCGAGACCGCGAACCTGATGCGGACGCTGACGGCGGGAGGCGCCGAGGTGGTGCTCTGCGCCTCGAATCCGCTCTCGACGCAGGACGACGTGGCCGCCTACCTCGTCGAGGAGGCCGACGTGAGCGTCCACGCCGTGCGCGGCGAGGACCAGGAGCGCTACTACGAGCACGTCCGAGCCGCCCTCGAGCACCGACCCCAGGTGACGATGGACGACGGCGCCGACGTGGTCGGAGCGCTGCACATGATCGCGCTCGAGCGGTGGGACGACCTGGCGGGACCCGTCCGACGGTGGGCCGAGGGCCTCTCGGAGGAGGACCGGCGGGCGGTCGTCGAGGGCGTGGTGGGCTCGACCGAGGAGACGACGACGGGCGTGATCCGCCTGCGCTCGATGGCGCGGGACGGCGTGCTCGCCTTCCCCGTGATCGCGGTGAACGACAGCGACACGAAGCACCTGTTCGACAACCGGTACGGCACGGGCCAGTCGACGCTCGACGGCATCCTGCGCGCGACGAACCTGCTGCTGGCCGGCTCCACCGTCGTGGTGGCGGGCTACGGCTGGTGCGGCCGGGGCGTGGCCTTCCGTGCACGCGGGGCCGGGGCCAAGGTGATCGTCACCGAGGTCGACCCGCTCCGGGCGCTCGAGGCGCACATGGACGGCTTCCGCGTCCTCCCGATGGACGAGGCCGCGCCGCTCGGGGACCTCTTCGTGACCCTGACCGGGAACACCAGCGTGATCCGCGAGGAGCACTTCCGGGCGATGAAGGACGGCGCCATCGTGGCCAACTCGGGCCACTTCGACGTGGAGATCGACGTGGGCCGGCTCGAGGAGATCGCCGAGGGCCCGCCGGCCACGCCCCGCGAGCACGTGGAGGAGTTCGTCGTCGACGGGCAGCGTGTGGTGCTGCTCGGGCGCGGCCGACTGATCAACCTGGCGGCCGCGGAAGGCCATCCGGCCGCGGTGATGGACATGTCCTTCGCGAACCAGGCCCTGGCCGCAGAGTATCTACTGTCGGACGACGGCCGCGCGCTCGGCCTGCAGGTCCACCGCGTGCCGGAGGAGATCGACCGGCGCATCGCGGCCCTGAAGCTGGCGGGCGAGGACGTGGAGATCGACCGGCTGACCGAGGAGCAGGAGCGCTACCTCTCCTCCTGGCACATCGGCACCTGAGGGGCTCGACGAAGACGCGATGACCGAATCCATGCGCGAAGTGACCGTGGCCAGCCTCGGCCTCGACAAGTCCTCCAACACCCCGGTCGTGATCCTCGAGGAGCGGGAGGGAGACGGCGTGCTCCCGATCTGGATCGGGCCGGGCGAGGCCAGCGCGATCGCCATGAAGCTGGCCGGCATCGAGTTTTCGCGACCGCTGACCCACGACCTGTTCACGACCGTCGTCGAGGGGCTCGGCAGCCAGCTCGTCCGGGTGCTGATCACGAAGGTGGTGGACAACACCTACTACGCGTCGCTCGTCCTCCAGGCCAACGGCGAGGTCATCTCGGTCGACGCCCGACCCAGCGACAGCATCGCGCTCGCCCTGCGGGCCGAGGCTCCGATCTTCGCCGACGAGGGGCTGCTCGAGCTCACGACGCTCGAGGTGGACACCGACTCGCTGGCCGACGAGGAGCCCGAGGAGTTCCTCGGGCAGGAGGAGACCGAGACCCCGCCCCCGGAGGGCGAGGTCGGGGAGTCCGAGGACCTCCGCGAATACCTGGAAGGGTTGAATCCGGAGGACTTCGGACGCTTCACCCCCTGAGCGCTCCGTGAGGAGCGTACTCCTCCTGCCGGTGGCGGCGCTCCTCGCGGCGCCGGTCGCGATGTCCGGCCAGCAGCGAGCCTCCGACACGCTCCGCGGTGTCGTCGTGAGCGGCTCCGACAGCGTGCCGGTCCCCCGACAGACCGTGGTCCTCCACCGGATCGGCCCGGACACCGGTGTGGCCGTCGACAGCGCCCGCACGGACGAGGACGGCCGGTTCGCGATCCCTGTCCGGCGGGCGGAGGGCGAGGTCGTGCTCGCCACCGCCCGCTACCAGGGCGTTCTCTACTTCGGACGCGCCCTCCATGGCACGGCCGAGCCCGGCGAGTACCGGATACGGGTCTATCCGACGCGGTCGGCCGGCTCCGACAGGGCGCTCGTCGTCGCCCGCCGCACGGTCGTGGTCTCCCGGGAGGGCGACCGGCTGCGGTTCATGGACGCGATCGACGTCTCCGGCGACTCCGCCGCGACGCTGGTGGGACCGGACGGCTCCGACGGGGTGCCCTGGTGGCGACTGTCGCTCCCGGCGGGGGCCCGCGACGTACGGGTGCTGCCCGGTGGCGTGGCCGAGGAGGCGGTCGAGATCGGCCAGGGCGAGCTCCGGCTCACCGCCCCCGTTCCCGCCACGGGACAGCGCGTGCTGCTCGGCTACGCCGCTCCGGCCGGGGAGGGGTTGAGGCTGGCCGCCGGCCGGCCCGTGGGGCGCATGGAGGTGTTGGTACGGGGGGAAGATCCGGGCGTCCAGGTCGAGGGGCTGGGCGTGGGCCGTTCGACCCGCATGGACGGCCGCGCCGTCCGGCACTTCTCGGCGCGCGACCTGACCGCGGAGGACACGGTGCGGATCGCCCCGGAACCGGGCGCGGGTCGCGCGGCGAGCGGCGGCGTTCCGAGAGGCGTCTGGTTCGCGGCCGGGATCGGACTGCTCCTCGCCCTCGGTGCCGCCATGACCTGGCCGGAGCGGGCGTGAGGCGCGGTCTCGCGGCGGGCGCCGCGGCCGTCATGACCCTCGTGGCCGCCGCGGCGGAGCCGGTACGGGCGGCGACGCCCTCCGCCCCCGACACCGTCGTGATCCGCGACGACCGCGACCGGGCGCTCCGGGTCGCCGCCCCGCCGGACCGCATCGTCTCGCTCATCCCGGCGGTGACCGAGGTGCTGTTCGCCCTCGGTGCCGACGATCGCCTGGTCGGACGGACCCGCTACGGGACCCACCCGAGCGAGGCCCGGAGCGTCCCGAGCGTGGGTGAGGGCGTGCGGCCCTCCCTCGAGGCGGTGCTGGCTCGATCGCCCGACGTCGTGATCCTGTACGCGGGCGTCGGGAACCGTCGGGTGCTCGATCGACTGGAAGAGCTCGGCGTTCCGACCCTGGCGTTCCGGCACGACGGCTTCGCCGACCTGGAGCGCAACGTGACGCGGCTGGGTCGGTTGACGGGCCACCGTCGCCGGGCCCGGGCGCTGCGTCGATCGATCGCCTGCCAGCTCGATTCGGTGGCCCGGGCGGTCGGCGGTCGCCCGCGGGTGCGCGTCTACTACGAGGTGTGGGGCGACCCCCCCGTCACCGTCGGAGGAGGGAGCTACCTCGACTCGCTCGTCTCGATCGCGGGGGGCCGGAACGTCTTCGGCGAGCTCGAGGCGCCGTCGCCCACGGTCGGGCTCGAGGCGATCGTCGCCCGCGATCCGGACCTGGTCGTTCACGCCCGCTCGCGCACCGGCGGTGCCCCGCCGCCGGGGGAGCGTCCCGGTTGGGAGGCCCTGGAGGCGGTACGGTCGGGACGTGTCCGCGCCATCGACGGCGACCTGGTCCACCGGCTCGGCCCGCGGGTGGGGCGGGCGGCCGCCGAGCTGGCGGCGACCCTGCATCCCTCGGCGAGCGCGGGGCTGGCGTGGGACGGGATCGCCGCCGCCTGCCGGGCGGCGGCACGCGCGGCCCGATGACCCGGCTCCGCGGCTGACCGTGCCCATCGTCACCACCCGCTCGGTGGTCCTCCAGACCTACCCGTACAGCGACACGAGCAAGATCCTGCGGCTCATGACCCTGGAGTACGGCCCACGCTCGGCGATCGCGAAGGGGGCCCGACGGCCGAAGAGCCGGTTCGGCGGCCTGATCGAGCCGTTCGCCGAGGGCCACGCCACGATCTACCTGAAGGAGAATCGCGACCTCCACACCCTGTCGGACTTCGACCTGCTGCGGGACAGGCAGGGCCTCGGCACCGACCTGATGGGGTTCGCGGGCGCCTCGGTCCTCTGCGAGCTGGTGATGCGGCTGGCGCCCGAACACCGGGACGATCGGCTTTTCGCCGCCCTCGTGGGCGGGCTCGAGGCCATCCTCGAGGCGGAGGCGGAAGCCGTAGAGGCCGCGGCGCTGCTCTCGGTGTGGGCGGTGGTCCGGACCCTCGGCTTCTCGCCGGAGCTGGAGCGGTGCGTCGGGTGCGGCCGGGCGCTCGACGACGACGCGGCCGCCTTCGACCACCAGGGGGGCGGGCTGGTGTGCGGCTCGTGCCGGTCCGGCGGCCGCGATCTCTCCGAGGAGGACGTCGGCGCCCTGCGCGCCCTGGTGGAGGGGCGGCGTGTCGACGGCCCCGTCGATCCGGTGCAGCGGCGCGTCCTGGTCGACTTCGTCCGCTATCACCTCGCCGAGGGGCTGAGGCTCCGCTCGCTGGCATACCTCGAGCGCGGCGGCCGATGAGGGCGCTCGTGGCGGGGACGGCGGGTCACGTCGACCACGGGAAGACAGCCCTCGTCCGAGCCCTCACGGGCGTGGAGACGGATCGCTGGGAGGAGGAGCGCGACCGTGGTCTCACGATCGACCTCGGCTTCGCTCCCATCGATCTCGGCCCGGACGTCGACGCGGCCGTGGTCGACGTGCCCGGCCACGAGGACTTCGTGACCAACATGCTGGCCGGGGCCACGGGGATCGACCTCGTCCTCCTGGTCGTGGCGGCCGACGAGGGCCCGATGCCGCAGACGCGCGAGCATCTCACGATCGCCTCGGTGCTGGGCGTGAAGGAGGGGATCGTCGCGCTCTCCAAGGTCGTCCGGGTCGAGCAGGAATGGCTCGACCTCGCCG
>CAZEUW010000114.1:0-7864 GCA_964515425.1 uncultured Gemmatimonadota bacterium
GGGGAAGTCGGCCATGTCGGATGATGATACGCCCGCCCGGCTCCGTCGTTGCAGGGTCGATGGGTACGGCCTCGGGGCCCTCTCGAACTCCGGTTCAAGAGGGCCGGCGACGGGGCCGGATCCCGGGCGGGCGCACTCGGAACGCGAACCCGGCGCTACGTCCGAGAACTTCATCGAGTCGAAGGAGGGAGCCATGGGAGGATCGACGCCCGCGCTCGACGTCGACGCCGACGGCCTGCTGGAGGAGGCCCTGGAGGCCTGGGAGGACACCCGCCGCGGCCTGATCGCCGAGGCGCGCAACGTCCCGGCCGAAGACTACGGCTTCCGCCCCGCCGAGGAGGTGCGCAGCGTCGCCGAGCTGCTCGTGCACGTCATGGAGGTCTCGGAGATGATGGTCGGCGAGCTCACCCGCGAGGACGGGAGCTTCCGGCGCGCTCCCTTCCCCGACCTGATCGCCGAGCACGCCGGCCACCTGGAGGGCCTCGAGGGGCGCGACGAGATCCTGGGGGCGCTGGAGACGACGCTCGAGGCGGGGCTCGAACGCCTCCGCGCCGCCGGCGGGCGCCACTTGCTGGGTCCGATCGAGCGCTTCGACGGCGAGCGCGGCACCCGGCTCGCGTGGCTGCATCACGGCGTGGCCCAGGAGATGTACCACCGGGGCCAGCTCTGCACCTACGAGCGGCTCCTCGGCCGCGTGCCGGCCCTCACGAAGCGGATCCGCGGGGAGGGATGAGCTCGGATTCGTCGCCGCGGATGCGTCCCCGCGTGAGCTCGAGCTTCAGGAACGGCACCACGTCGGTCCAGGTCTTCCCTTCGGGCGGCTCCTTCCGGGCCTCGACCAGCCGGCGGCATCGGGCCGCGTGGCGGCGGATCTTCGCCACGTCGAGCCCCAGGTACGCCGGAGGGTAGGGTGCGATCTCGGCGGTGGCCTTCTCGAGCTGGGCGAGGATTCCGTGGCGATTGCCCCGCCGGGCGTGCACGAAGGCGCTGGCGTAGAGGATGAGGCCGTGGTAGAAGTCGCTGCCGGACTCGCGCCAGGCGTCCTCCAGCACCTCGTGGCACTCCCAGAACTCCTCGCGGTTGAAGAGCTCGACGAAGCGGAGGAGGACGTCGGGGAGACGGCCGCTCACGACGACCCCCCGGATCCGCGGCGCGCCGCGCTCAAGGCTGGACCCTCAGCCCCACGCCCAGGAAGCGCTCGTCGCGCCCCTGGAGCTGGCCCATCGGGGAGGGCCCGGTGTGGCCGCGCGCCTCCAGCCGGAGGACCACGCCCGAGACGGCGAGGGCCGCTCCGACGCTCCCGGTCACGGCGGCCCCCGCGGTCTCGTCGGTCGCACGCGCCGCCACGGCCGCGAAGGGCCAGGCCCGGACGCCGCCTGCACCGCCGTCCCCCGCGTCCGGGGGCGCCGGGTCCCAGGACGCGCCGGCCCGGGCGGCGGCCCGCTCCACGCCCGGATTGGCGTGGAAGTTCCACTCCCCTCCGACGTGCACGCGGACGCCCTCCGGCAGCCGGCGCGCCACCACCGCCTCGAACCCGTCGCGCGTGAACTGGCGTCCCGGCACGGCGTCGCCGAAGCGGCGGACGAAGTCGTCGCCGAGGTGCGAGCTGACGTGCAGCAGGGTCAGACGACCTTCCCAGGGCCCGCGGCGCAGGGCGAGAGGGGCGCCGACCCGGAAGTCCGCCTCGATCAGGTCCCGCTGCCGTTCCTCCAGCGCGAAGCGGGTGAAGACGCCGACCTCGAAGCCCAGCGTCACCGCCGGACGCTCCGCCGTCTCGCGCTGGAAGCGGAGCACCCCGATGCGGTGACCGATGGCGACTTCCGCCTCCAGGTTCGTGCCCTGGAACCCGGCGCCCGGCGGGGCGTCGCGGTCGGCGAAGACCAGCGATCCCCTGAGGTCGACCTCCCTCGGCGCGGCGAGCAGCGGGTCGAACGCCGTCGAGCCCGGGAACCAGGCCGGGCCGTCCTCCTGCGCGACGGCCGGCGGCGCGGGCGCGGCGACGACGCCGAGGAGCGCGGCGAGGGCGGCGACGAGCGGCCACTTGGTCGGCACGGGGTCTCCCGGTCTAGATTTCGGGGCGCCGGTCGCCGGCGCACGATCGCGGCGCCGCACAATCTGGCCGCCGCCGGCGCGGGCCTCAACGGCCGACGCGAGGGGAAGGGAGGCGATGGGACGCGAAGGCGTCGAGCGAGGGCGCGCGGAGCCCCGGGAGGAGACCGACGAAGGACTCGTCCCCTGGCTCCTGCGCCAGGGTCTGCTCCGCGGGCCGTTCCTGTACGAGGACTACTGGTCCAGCGTCTTCCGGCTCCGGCTGCCGGGGACGGAGCGGCGCGAGGAGGCCGGACTGGTGTCGGCGGACCTGTTCCGGATCGGGCTCGACCGGCCCGACCTCGAGGTCCCCCGGCTCCGCCACTACCTGGTCCTCTTCCTGGTGGGCCCCTTCCTCCTCCCCTTTCGCGCGTTCCGCCGGCTCGGCCGCTATCGCCTCAGCTTCAGGAGCGGCCTCGCCGACGAGGTGCTGGGCCGGCTGGCGGACTACGAGCTCGAGCTCACGCCCGAGCGCGGCCGGGACGCCGGCGAGGACGGTCGGGACGCCCGCCGCACGGTCTCCGCCACGCTCCGCGGCGAGGAGCTGGCCGGCGGGCTGCTGCCGCCCCGGGAGGTGGCCGGCTTCACCAGCCTGTTCTACGCGACCTACAAGCTGCCCCTCGCCTCGCTGAGCGCGATCCTGCTGGCCGGCCTCGCCCTGCCGGCGCTGCGCGCGGGTGGATGGCTGGGGACCGCCCTCGACCTGTGGATCCCGGTCGTCTTCCCGGTCCTCGCCGGCGTCCTCTACCTGATGTGGCGCGACTGGCTCACGGCGCTGCTCGGCGCCCTGCCCGTCGTGGTCGCCCGTTTCCTCTTCCCCCTCCTCGCTCCCGGCGGCGGGGGCGGGTGGGGATCCTTCGCGGCGGCGCTCGGCGGCCTCTTCCTCCTCTACCTGTTCATCGACTGGTTCTTCATGCCCCGACCGGTGCCGCCCACGCTGATGCTCTACACCGACGACGGGCCCGGTCGCCCCTACGACCGCGAGGGCGACGCGCCCTGGTGGTTGGAGGGGGACCGCTACTGGGTGTGGCGCTACCTGATGCTCACCCCCGCGGAGCTGAACAAGTTCTGGGAGCGCGACTGGGAGCGGGTGGAGCTCTGGATCCGGGCCGCGGGTCCGGAGGCCGGTCGGCTCGAGTGGGTGGTGACCGACGCCCACTACCGCGAGATCTGGATCCCCTTCGAGCGGCTCGGGCGGCCGGAGCGGTTGGAGCGGCTGGAGGAGCGGGCGGCGACCGCGCTCGCCGAGGGTCGGCCGGGCTTCTGGCTGGTGGAGGCCGACGCCGACCCCGTCTTCCACACCCCCTTCCTGCGGGCGGTCTCCTTCGTGCCCGAGGAGGAGCGCGTGCCGGCGCGGAGCGTCGGTCACCTCGCCACCTCCTTCTGGAAGCACGCCCGACGGGACGACCCGGACGAGTACACGGAGGCCGTGGAGCGCGCCCGCCTCTGGCTCGGTGCCGGGCTGTTCCGGGACACCCCCGAGGCGGCCTCCGGCCTGGTCGCACGCCACCTGCTGGCCCAGCCCTGGCGGTGGTGGCGCTATCCGCGCGGCGCCGCGACCCGACGGGCCACCAGCCTGTACGGTCCCGACGAGACCGTCGAGCCGCCCCTGGCGGCGGAGCCCAGGCTGCAGGTGAAGGGCGACCCGCCGCCGGGCGCGCCCGCCGCAGGCACGCGCGGGCCCGACGAGCCGACACGGGAGCAGGAGGCAGGACGATGACCTACGAGCACCTCGACCGGCGCCTGATCCGCGCCCTCCAGGACGACGCGCGCCGCTCCCTCCGCCAGCTCGCCGAGGAGCTGGACGTCTCGACCGGCACGGTGCGCAACCACCTGCGCGACCTCGAGGAGCGGGGCGTGATCCGCGGCTACCGGCCCGAGGTCGATTACGCGAAGCTCGGCTACAGCCTGGTCACCGTCACCCGGATCAAGGCGCGGGGAGACGCGATCCCCGGGATCGTCGAGAAGCTGGTCGCCGACCCGCGGCTCACCCACGTGTACGAGATCACCGGCGACTTCGACGTGATGGTGGTCGGCCGGTTCCGTTCCGACGTGGAGATGAACCGGGAGATCAAGCGGCTGCTGGGCGTGGAGGGCGTCGAGGGGACGAACACCTCGGTGGTCCTGGAAGTGCACAAGGAGGGCGGCGAGCTCGACCTGATGGAGGGGATCGAGGGGGATGGCTGAGGGGTCCGAGCCCGCAGCCCGCGACGACGCGCCGATCGCCCCCGCCCCCGAGCCCCGGGCGGCCGCCGGCGCCTTGGTGCAGGGCGACGGCGGCGCGGCCGGGGATCTCGAGGCGCTGGGCCGCGACGTGGTCGGCTGCCGGCGATGTCCCCGGCTGGTAGCGTGGCGCGAGGAGGTGGCCGCCGAGAGGCGCGCGGCGTTCGAAGACCAGCGCTACTGGGGCCGGCCGGTGCCCGGGGTCGGCGACCCGGAGGCGTGGCTGCTCGTGGTGGGGCTGGCCCCCGCCGCCCACGGCGCCAACCGGACCGGCCGCATGTTCACCGGCGACCGCTCGGGGGACTGGCTCTACCGGGCCCTCCACCGCGCCGGGCTGGCGAACCGCCCGGAGTCGACCGACCGGGACGACGGCCTCCGCCTGGACGGCACCTGGATCACGGCGCCCGTGCGCTGTGCGCCGCCCGACAACCGACCCGCGCCGGAGGAGCGGAAGGCGTGCCGCCCCTGGCTCGAGCGGGAGATCGACCTGCTGCCCGCGGTCCGGGTGATGGTGGCGCTCGGCGGCTACGCCTACCGGCACCTGATGCGGGTCTTCCGCGACCGGGGATGGGACGTGCCCTCGCCGATGCCGGACTTCGGCCACGGCCTGGAGCTGACGCTGACGCCGGGCGACGGCGGCGACGGAGCAGTGGGCGGCGGCGCGGCCGCGGGCGGCACGGCCGCGGGCTGCGCAGCGGCGGCGAGCGGCGAACGCACCCTCCTCTGCTCCTACCACCCCAGCCAGCAGAACACCTTCACCGGCACGCTGACCGAGGCGATGTTCGACGCGGTCTGGGAGCGGGCGGTGGAAGTGGGTCGGTAGGTCGCTCGGTGCCCGCGGCACGTACCTTTCAGGTCGATCAACGGGAGGTCGGGGCGCCCTGTCGGCGTCACCCGGCGCCGCACGTGCTCTCACCGGGGAGAACCGCATGAACGTCGCCCGCAAGCTGGCCCTGCTCGCCACGCGACTCGTCCTGGCCTTCGTCTTCTTCAACCACGGGTGGCCGAAGGTCACCAATCCCGGCGAGACGATGGAGAGCTTCGCCGGCCTCGGGCTCCCGGGCATCCTGGGCCCGATGGTCGGCTGGGCCGAGGTGATCTGCTCGGGGCTGCTCGCCCTGGGCATCCTCCACTACGTGGCCGTGATCCCGCTGCTGGTGATCATCGTCGGCGCGATCGTCCTGGTGCAGGTCCCGGGCGGCATCGACGCCGGCTTCGAGCGGGACTTCACGATACTGGCCGCCCTCGGACTCCTGCTCGCCTATGGTCCGGGTGGCTGGTCGCTGGACTCCGCGCTGGGCGACACCGGACCCTGACGGATCGCCCGATCCTCCACCCATCGCCGGACCCCGACAGAGAGAGGAGGCGAGGATGCAGGTCGAGATCGAGTACTGCACCGCTTGAGGGTACGAAGCCCACGCCACCGGTCTGGTGGCCAGGCTCGAGGAAGAGTTCGACCACGTCGAAGCGACGTTGATCGAATCGGGCGGCGGCGTCTTCGAGGTGACGGTGGACGGCCGGCTCGTCCACTCCAAGGCCCGCACCGGCCGCCACGCCGATCACGACGAGGTGGTGCGGACCCTCCGCGAGGGCGACTGATCTGACGCTCGACCCGTGCGGCCGCCCCCTCAGCCGGACCGCGCTCGCCGGAGCTCGCGGACCGCGACGACCGCCAGCGTCACCACGGTGAGGGGGATCACGTAGAGGAGCATCGTCGCGCTGAACGCGCCGAGCGCGTCGTGGCTGGTGGCGGCCAGGAAGAGGTAGAGGACGTAGGCCGCGTAGTAGCCGAGCAGGAGGGCGCCCTCCCATCGGTCGATCCTGTGGCCAGTGAAGAAGAGCGGGAGGCAGGCGGCCGCGGCCGCGATCATCACCGGCACGTCGAAGCGGAGGACCGCCGGCTCCACCGGGAGCCCGCCGGGCGCGGCCAGCGCGGTGATCCCCAGGATCCCCAGGACGTTGAAGACGTTCGATCCGAGAACGTTGCCGACCGCGATGTCCCGCTCGCCGCGGGCGGCGGCCATCAGCGAGGTGACGATCTCCGGCATCGAGGTGCCGGCCGCGACCAGCGTCAGGCCCACGATCACCTCCCCGACCCCGAGCGAGCGTGCGGCCGCGACCGCGCCGTCTACCAGCCAGCGCGAGCCGACCACCAGCAGCGCCAGGCCGGCCGCGACGAGCAGCACCGACGCGATCCCTCCGTGTGTATCGCCGGCGTCCGCGGCGTCCTTCGACGACCCCACCGACGTCGGCTCCTCCTCCTCGCCCTCCTCCTCCGTCCCGCCCCCCGACGCTCCGCGGCGGAAGCTCGACCAGAGGAAGAGGCCCAGGCCACCGGCGAGGAGCGCTCCTTCCCATCGGGCGACGACGCCGTCCCCCGCGAGGACCAGCAGGGCCAGCGACACGACGAGGACGAGCGGGGCCTCCCGCCGGACCACCTCGCGGCGGACGACCAGCGGGGCGACCAGGGCGGAGACGCCCAGGATGAAGAGGACGTTGAAGATGTTCGATCCGACCACGTTCCCGACCGCCAGGCCGGGACGGTCGGCGAGGGTCGAGCCGAGGCTCACGGCCAGCTCCGGGGCGCTGGTGCCGAAGGCGACCACCGTGAGGCCGATCGCCAACCGCGAGAGGCCGAGCTTCGCGGCGAGCGAGCTGGCCCCCCGGACGAGCAGCTCCCCTCCCGCGAGGAGGAGCACGAGGCCCGCGAGGCCGAGCAGCAGGGTGGCGGTCATGGTCCGGGCTCCCGTGACGCGGCCCGGACGCCGCACGTCTTCTCGACGGAGGGGAGCCTCGGAGTTCGCTCGAGCAAGACGGGACCATGACACGTCGTCGGACCGGCAGCCCGCCCGCCACCGTCCTCCTGACCGTGCTCCTCCCGGCCGTGCTCGGCCTGGCGCTCGGCGGGTGCGACCTCCGCCTCGGCCTCGGCACGGGACTCGAGGGCGACCGGGAGCTGGAGGGCCGCTACGAGGGGACCTTCACGCTGGAGCAGGAGTCCTCCGGGTTCGGCGGCGGGGGGTTCGAGACCTTCGACGGCACGCTCGAGATCCGGCGCGGCTTCGGCCGCGGGTTCTCCGGCGACTGGCGGCTGCGCGCGTTCGGACGGACGCTGCGCGGGGACGTGGAGGACGGCCGCGTCGACACCTTCGACGGGATCACCTTCGAGCTCGAGACGGAGCACGGGGAAGAGCTCCTCGAAGCCCTGACCGATTGCCGATTCGAGGACGGCGAGCGCGCCTTCCGGGGCTCGGTGTTCGACCGGCGACTGCAGGCCGACCGGGTGGCCCTGTTCCGCTGCCGTCTCGGCTCCGGACGGTTCGAGACGGTCCGGTTCCGCCTCGCCTTCTCGGGTCGGGCCGACCGGTTCTTCTGAGCGGAGCCGACCCCGAGCCTATCCGTCCCGGCCCACCTCGAGCATGCGCTCCACGGCCCTGAGCGCCCGCATCCGGACGTCCTCGTCCAGCTCCACCTCGTGCTGCAGGTGGCGGAGCGAGTCGAGCGTCTTCTCCAGGGTGATCTTCTTCATGTGCGGGCAGAGCGTGCAGGGCTT
>CAZEUW010000115.1:0-7832 GCA_964515425.1 uncultured Gemmatimonadota bacterium
GGATGCCCGACACCAGGTCCCGCCCCTTCACCGTCATCTCCCGCTCCTCCTCCTGCGGGAACGCGGAGCCCAGCTGGATCTTGATCATCTCCCCCGTGGGCTCCCCGATCAGCAGGTTGTAGTTCTTCCGGAGGAAGGTGACGATGGCGGAGTCGAGCTCGTCGCCCGCCACGCGGATCGACGTGTCGGCCACCGTGCCGGAGAGCGCGATGACGGCGATCTCGGTGGTCCCGCCCCCGACGTCGATCACCATGTTGCCCGTCGGCGTCTCCACCGGCAGGCCCACGCCGATGGCCGCCGCCATCGGCTCCGCGACCATGTAGACTTCCTTGGCGCCCGCCGCGTGCGCGCTGGAGCGGACGGCACGCCGCTCCAGCTCCGTGATGCCGGAGGGCACCCCCACGACGACTCGGGGCCGGATCTTGAAGAAGCGGCTCGAGGTGACCGTCTTCAGGAAGTGACGGAGCATGACTTCGGTCACGTCGACGTCGGCGATCACCCCGTCCTTCAGGGGACGGACGGCCTCGATGCCCCCGGGCGTCCGTCCGAGCATGCGCTTGGCCTCCAGCCCGATGCCCTTGATCTTGCCGCTCTCCTTCTCGACGGCCACGACCGAGGGCTCGTTGAGCACGATGCCCTCGCCCTTCACGTAGACGACGGTGTTCGCCGTCCCCAGGTCGACACCGATGTCGTTGACCGGGAAGAGGCTTCCCTTACGGAACCAGTTGCGCATGTGGCGTTCGCTGGCGGGTGTGATGGACGCGTACGGGCGAGCTGTCAGGGGATGCCGACGGATCGAGGGGCGCGCCCCGGATCACGGGAGCACTCCCGATGCGAGAAGGTGGCAATCTAGACCGGCCCCCGGGGCCGCGAAAGCCGCGCGAACCCGTCGCGGCCGGCGGGATCCCGGCACCGGGTCCGGCCCGCACACGGTGCTCAGAGGACCTCCTCGACCGGGGTGTGCGGGAGGCCGAACGCCTCGGAGACCGCCTCGTAGGTGCAGCGGCCCTCCACGACGTTCAGGCCCAGCCGCAGCGACGCGTCGTCCCGACAGGCCTCGCGCCAGCCCCGCTCGGCGAGCTCACGGGCGTACGGGAAAGTCGCGTTGGTCAGGGCGAGCGTCGAGGTGCGCGGCACGGCCCCGGGCATGTTGGAGACCCCGTAGTGGATGACGCCGTCGACGACGTAGGTGGGCTCGGTGTGCGTGGTGGGCCGGATCGTCTCGACGCATCCCCCCTGGTCTACGGCCACGTCGACGATCACCGCCCCGTCCTCCATCCGCTCGAGGTCCTGCCGCCACACCAGCTCCGGCGCCTTCGCGCCCGGCAGGAGCACGGCCCCGACGAGCAGGTCGGTGTGCTCGAGCCGGTCGAGGATGTTGTGGCGGTTGGAGAAGAGCAGATCCACGTTGGCCGGCATGACGTCCGCCAGGTAGCGCAGCCGGTCCAGGTCGACGTCCATCACCGTCACGTGGGCTCCGAGGCCCGCCGCCATCTTGGCCGCGTTGGTGCCCACCACGCCGCCCCCGAGAATCAGCACCTCCCCCGGCAGCACGCCGGGCACCCCGCCCAGCAGCACGCCGTAGCCCCCCGTCGGCTTCTCCAGGCACCGGGCGCCCTCCTGGACGGCCATCCGCCCGGCGACCTCCGACATCGGGGTCAGCAGCGGCAGGTCCCCTCCGGGCCGCTGGACGGTCTCGTAGGCGACGGCGACGCAGCCGCTGTCGAGGACCGCCCGCGTGAGCTCCTCGCTCGCCGCGAAGTGGAAGTACGTGAAGACGACCTGCTCCTCGCGGAGCTCTCCCCACTCGGAGTCGACCGGCTCCTTGACCTTGAGCACCAGCTCCGCCTCGCCCCAGACGTCGCCGGCCTCCGCGGCGACCTCGGCGCCGGCCGCGCGGTACGCGTCGTCGTCGAAGCCGCTGCCCAGCCCCGCGCCCTCCTGTACCAGGACGTGGTGGCCGGACCGCGTCAGCGCCTCGGCACCGGCGGGCACCAGCGCCACGCGGTTCTCGTCCGGCTTGATCTCCTTCGGTACCCCGACGATCATCGGCGCGTCTCCTTCCAGGGTTCGACGGATCGGGACCCGGCGGGACCGGGCGTCCGGCACCGGCGCGAAGGATACGGGTCCGCCGTGGCCTCGGCCAAGCGGTGATTCCGCCGTCGGCACAAAGGAAAAGGGGGCGCCCGACGCGGGTCGGGCACCCCCTTCTCGGTGCGGGCCTCGGGTCGACGCTCAGTCGCCGTTCAGCGCCGCCTTCCGCGACAGCTTGAGCTGACCCTTGTCGTTGATGGCCAGCAGCTTCACACGCACCCGGTCGCCGGACTGCAGGACGTCCTCGGTGTTCTCCGTCCGCTTTCCTTCCTCGAGCTCGGAGATGTGACAGAGCCCTTCCACGCCCGGCATGATCTCCACGAAGGCCCCGAAGCTCGTGGTGTTCTTGACCACGCCATCGTAGATGCGGCCGACCTCGGGGTCCTGTACGATCGCCTCGATCATCTCGCGGGCGCGCTCGCCTCCCTGCCCGCCGGGGGCGGAGATCGTGATGACGCCCGAATCCTCGACGTTGATGTCGGCACCGGTCTCGTCCTGGATCGCCCGGATCGTCTTCCCCTTCGGTCCGATGACCTTGCCGATCTTGTCCGGATCGATCTCCATCGTGATGATGCGCGGCGCGTGGGCCGAGAGCTCACGCGGCTCGGAGAGCGTCCCGTCCATCACGTCCAGGATATGCATCCGGGCCTCGCGGGCGCGCTCGAGCGCCTCCCGGATCGTGGCCGGCTCGAGCCCCTTGACCTTGATGTCCATCTGGATCGCGGTGATGCCCTTCCGGCTGCCGGCGACCTTGAAGTCCATGTCGCCCAGGGCGTCCTCGACGCCGAGGATGTCGGTCAGCACGGCCGTGCGGTCGCCCTCCTCGTCCTTGATCAGCCCCATCGCGATGCCGGCCACGGGCGCCGCCAGCGGCACGCCACCGTGCATCATCGAGAGCGAGCCGCCGCAGACGGACGCCATCGAGCTCGAGCCGTTCGACTCGAGGATGTCGGAGACGACGCGGATCGTGTAGGGGAAGTCGTCGTACGGCGGGAGCAGGGGCTGGAGGGCGCGTTCGGCGAGCATGCCGTGGCCGATCTCGCGCCGGCCGGGCCCGCGGAACGGTCGGACCTCTCCGACCGAGAACGGCGGGAAGTTGTAGTGCAGCATGAAGGACTTCGACGCCTCGTCCTGTACGTCGACGTTGTCGATCCGCTGCTCGTCCCGCACCGTGCCGAGCGTCGTGGCGACGAGCGCCTGCGTCTGGCCGCGCGTGAAGAGCGCCGAGCCGTGGGCCCGCGGCAGGATGCCGACTTCGCAGCTGATCTGACGGATGTCGTCGAGTCCACGGCCGTCGATCCGTTCGCCGCGCTCCAGGACCTGCCGACGCATCGTCGCCTTCTCGAGGTCGCGGACGGCGTCCTCGACCTGGTCGCCGTGATCCGGATACTCGGAGCTGAGCTCCTCCACGAGGTCCTCCCGGAGGGCCGAGAGGGCCTGGTCGCGCTCGTCCTCGGTCGGCAGGTTGATCGCCTCCTCGACCCGTTCGGCCGCCTTGTCCTCGACCGCGTCCGTCAGGCCGGGAGGCGTGGCGGGCTCCTCCCACTCGAACCACTCCGGCTCGCCGCCCGCCATCTCGACCAGCTCCTTCTGGAGGCCGATGAGCTCACGGATCGCCTCGTGGGCCACCTCGAGCCCCTCCACGAACAGCTCCTCGGAGATCTCCACCGCGGCCCCCTCGACCATCACGACCGACTCCTCGGAGCCGGCCACGACGATGTCGGTCTCGGAGTACTCGAGCTGGCTGAAGGTGGGGTTCACCACCCACTCGCCGTCGACGCGGCCGACGCGGACGCCCGCGATCGGGCCGTGCCACGGAATCGGCGACAGGGACAGCGCGGTCGAGGCGCCGAGCATGCCCAGCACGTCGGCGTCGTTCTCCTGGTCCGCCGACACGATGAAGCAGGCGATCTGGGTCTCGTTCTGGTAGCCGTCCGGGAAGAGCGGCCGCAGCGGGCGATCGATCTGCCGCGCCGAGACGGTCTCCTTGTCGCCCGGCTTGCCCTCGCGCTTGATGAAGCCCCCGGGGAACTTCCCGGCCGCGTAGGCCTTCTCCCGGTATTCGACCGTGAGCGGGAAGAAGGGGAGGTCGGAGCGCTTGCGCTCCGCCACGGCGGTGACGAGCACCGCCGTCTCCCCGTGCTGGACGTAGACGGCTCCGTCCGCCTGACGGGCCATCCGCCCGGTCTCCATGACCAGGGTACGGCCGGCGAACTCGCGTTCGATACGATGACTCATGGGATGTCTGCCCTCGTCGCTTCGAGTAGTGGCTTTCTCTGTCACGTCGTCGTGTTCGACACGGGACGGAGGAGCCGTCCCGCGGCCGTTGGTGCCCGACCGGCACCGGAGAGAGGTATAGTCTCGGAGCCCGAGCACGTCGACGACCCAGCGGTAGCGCTCGACGTCGTTCTCCCGGAGGTACGACAGCAGGCGACGCCGCTTCCCGACCATCGTGAGGAGGCCGCGTCGGCCGTGATGGTCCTGGGGGTGATCCTGGAAGTGCGAGTTCAGCTGGTCGATCCGCTCGGTCAGCAGCGCGACCTGCACGGCCGCCGAGCCGTGGTCGTCCTCGTGCTGTCCGAATTTCTCTACGATCCGTTCTCTCGTCTCGGTGGTCAGGGACATCTCGTCGCTTTCCGTGGCTCCGTTCGGTCCGTGCTCTCGGTTCGCCTCGCTACTGGTACGAACCGAGGCACTCTAGGTTTCCTCATCGTCCTGCACAAGACGTGCGCGCGGCGCCGCGCCTTCCGCGACTTCCCGCTCGAAATACGCCCGGGCACGGTCGCGGTCGTGGCGCATCTGGTCCACGAGCTCTCCCGGCGACCCGAATCCGGCCACGTCCCTGAGCCGCTCGAGGAAGTCGACCCGGACCGTCTCGCCGTAGATGTCGCGATCGAAGTCGAGCAGGTGGAGCTCCAGCGAGGGCGGCGAGCCCGCGAACGTCGGTCGCGGACCCAGGTGGACGAGCCCCTCGCGGATCTCACGGGCGAGCGACGCGCGCACCGTGTAGATGCCCTCTCCGGGCAGGAGCTTGCGCTGCTCCGGCGGCCGGAGGTTGGCCGTCGGGAAGCCCAGCTCCTTCCCCCTCCCCACGCCGTGGACCACCGGCGCCCGGAGCGAATAGGGGCGTCCGAGCCCACGGGCGGCCTCGTCCACCCTTCCCTCGGCGACGGCACGGCGGATCCGCGTCGACGAGATCGGCTCGCCCTCCACGTCCACTTCCGGCACCACGTCCACGTCGAAGCCGTGGCGGCGACCCGCCTTCCGCAGCGTCTCGACGTCGCCTGAGCGGGAGCGCCCGAAGCCGTGGTCGTAGCCGATCACCAGCTCCGAGACGCGGTAGCGCTCCACCAGGACCCGCTCGACGAACTCGTGCGGCCGATAGCGCGAGAGCTCCCGCGTGAAGGGGAGGAAGGCCACGTAATCGAGGCCCGATTGCGCGAGGATCTCCTTCTTTTCGTCCGAGGTCGTGAGCAGGGGAGGGGCGTCGTCGGGCCGCACGACCTCGAGGGGGTGGCGGTCGAAGGTGACCAGCACGCTCACGGTGCCGCGGGCCGCGGCACGCCGTGCGATTTCGCGGAGCACCTCCCGATGGCCCCGGTGGACGCCGTCGAAGGTTCCGACGGTGACGACGCTCCCCCGCACCGATGGCGGCAGCGCGCTATGGGGCATCCGCGAAGACCTTCCGGGGCTGCAGTCGTTCACCACGCACCTCGGCGACGGCCGCGAGCCGATCCCCGTGCAGCAGCGCCACCGGGTCGCCCTCCGCGACCTCCACGTCCCCCGTTGAATCCCCGGCCGGCCATCGGGGCGGCTCGAGGCCGCCGAGTCCGACCGCCGATCCGTGAGCCACGCGCCGCGCCTCCTCGTCGGAGAGGGTGCGGGAGGGAACCCACACGAACGCTTCGGCCGGGGCGATCCACCAGCCCCGGCGATCTTCCTGCGGGGCGCCGCCCGGGCCCCCGGCGAGCGCGTCGATCGGGATCGCCTCATCGACACGGAAGGGGCCGATCCGGGTCCGGCGCAACGCACGCAGGTGGGCGCCGCAGCCGAGCCTGCGCCCGAGGTCGCGCGCCAGCGCCCTCACGTAGGTGCCCGTCCCGACCCGCGCCCGGATCTCGGCGTCCGGCAGGTCGAGCGCCACCAGCTCGAGCGCGTGAACGTGGACCTCGACCGGCTCGAGCTCCACCTCCCGGCCGGCTCGGGCGGCACGATGCGCACGCTCGCCGTCCACGCGCTTCGCGGAGAAGGACGGCGGGCGCTGGGAAACGACACCGGTGAGCGAGCCGAGCGCCGTGGCGATGTCGTCCCGATCCAGCGCACGCCAACCGTCCGACTCGCTGACCACCCCGCCTTCGGTGTCGTGGGTCTCCGTTTCGACGCCGAAGCGGACGGTGGCACGATAGGCCTTGTCGAGACGGTGGAAGTACTCGACGAGGCGGGTGGCGGAGCCGACACAGAGCGCGAGCAGCCCGCTGGCGAAGGGATCCAGGGTCCCGGTGTGCCCGATTCGCCGCTCGTCGAGCGCCCGGCGCGCCTCCACGACGACGTCGTGCGAGGTGGGCCCCTCAGGCTTGTCGACCAGGAGGACCCCGGAACGGGTCGGATCAGCCCTCGTCGCCGCCATCGCCCTCCGGCATGACCTCGTCGAGCAGTTGCTCGATGCGCCGGGCCCGCTCGAGCGTGCGGTCGACCTCGAAGGTGAACTCGGGAACGCGTCGGATGTGGAGATCCTTGCCCAGGGTGCCGCGAAGGAAGCCCTCCGCGCTCCGAAGCCCCTCGATCGCCTCCTCGACCGGCGTCTCGTCGCCGAGCGTGCGAACGAACACCTTGGCGTGGCGCAGGTCGGGCGTGGCTTCCACTCCTGTCAGGGTCACGCGGGCCACGCGCGGATCCTTCACCTCCCGGCGCAGCAGGCGCGCGAGCTCTTCCAGCAGGAGCTGGTTGACGCGGTCGACCCGCCTGTGATCAGCCATGGGAGCGGCCCCGTCTCAGTAGAAGACCTTCTCGTGCTCGACGATCACCGCCCTGGGGTCCGACTCGAGCTCCCGGTCCGCCTTCGACAGCACCGACTCGGCGAGGCGGCGGTCGGAGGTGACCAGCGCCGCGCACAGCTCGGCCTTCTGCCACAGGTCCTGAAAATCCGTCTCGGCGGCGGAGACGTCGAAACGCGATCGGAGCCGGTCCTTCAGGCTGTGGACCACCTTCCGCTTCGCCTTGAGGCTCTGGCAGCCCGGCAGGTGCAGCACCCACCGGGCGGCCCCTACGACCGCCGGCACGGTCGCGGCCCCGTCAGGGACGGTCCGCTCAGGAAGCCGAGCTCTCCTCGAGCGACCGCGCCACCTCCTCGATCGTGTAGCATTCGATCAGGTCGCCGACCTTCACGTCGTTGAAGTTCTCGACGGAGATGCCGCACTCGTAGCCCTCCCGGACCTCGCGGACGTCCTCCTGGAACCTCTTGAGGCTCGCGATGTCCCCCTCGTAGACCGTCACCTGGTCGCGCAGGACACGCACGGACTCGTTGCGACGGATCACGCCGGACTCCACGTAGCAGCCGGCCACCGTCCCCACCCCCGAGATCTTGAACAGCTGACGGATCTCCGCGGTGCCCACGACCACTTCCCGCTCCTCCGGCTCGAGCATGCCCTCGAGCGCGTCGCGGACGTCCTGGACGGCCTCGACGATCACGCGGTAGGTGCGGATCTCGACGCCCTGGTCCTCGGCCGTCCCGCGGGCCT
>CAZEUW010000116.1:0-7769 GCA_964515425.1 uncultured Gemmatimonadota bacterium
CCAGGAACTGCTTGGCGTAGGTGGAGAGCGACTCGATGTAGCGGCGCTGACCCTCGGCGTAGACGGTGTCGAAGGCGAGGCTGGACTTGCCGGAGCCGGAGGGCCCGGTGAGCACGGTCACGGCGCCGCGGGGGATCGAGAGGTCGATCCCCTTCAGGTTGTGCTGGCGGGCGCCGAGGACGCGGATCTCTCGCTTCATCGTCGGGTTCAGTAGTTTGGCATTTCGTTGCGGTTTCCGTACCGTCCCGCGGCGTCCGGGGTCCGGCCGCGCCGGCCCCTCCGACCGACGGCACGTCTCCCGAGCGACCGGCTTCCGACCAGGCAGGCATGCGAACGAGCCCCGAAGGCCCGATCCGGGAAGAGGACGCCCTCGGCAAGGCGTACGACGCCCGGCTCATGCGCCGGCTGCTCTCCTACCTCAGCCCCTACAAGTGGCAGACGGTGGGCGCGGTCGTCATGCTCGTGGCGGCCTCCGGCCTGGAGCTGGTGGGGCCCTGGCTCACGAAGGTGGCCATCGACGAGGCCTTCCCGGCGAACGACACCGGCCTGCTGGGACTGCTGGCCGCCGCCTACGGGGGGTCGCTGCTGCTGGCCGCGATCCTGGAGTACGGCCGCACGCTGCTGACGACCTGGATCGGCCAGCGGGTGATGCGGGACCTCCGGGGGGAGATCTTCGCCCAGCTCCAGCGGCTGCAGCTCGGCTTCTTCGACCGCAATCCGGTCGGCCGGCTGATGACCCGGGTGACGAGCGACGTCGAGGTGCTGAACGAGATGTTCACCTCCGGCGTCGTGACGATCTTCGGGGACGTCTTCACGCTCGTCTTCATCATGGGCGCCATGCTCTTCCTCGACTGGCGCCTCGCCCTGGTGACCTTCGCCGTGCTGCCCCTGGTCTTCGGGGCCGCCTACCTCTTCCGGGTCAAGGCGCGCGAGGCGTACCGCGACGTCCGGGTGCGGCTCGCCCGGCTGAACGCCTTCCTGCAGGAGCGGATCGGCGGGATGTCGATCGTGCAGCTCTTCCGTCAGGAGGAGGCGACGCGCGACCGCTTCGGCGAGCTCAACGACTCCCACCTCGAGGCGTGGCTCCGGTCGGTCACCTACTACGCGATCTTCTTCCCGATCGTGGAGCTGTTCTCGGCGATCGCGCTGGCGCTGATCCTCTGGTACGGCGGCGCCTCGGCGCTGGAGGGCACGCTCACGATCGGCGTCATCGCGGCGTTCCTCCAGTACGCGCGGCGCTTCTTCCGGCCGATCCAGGACCTCTCCGAGAAGTACAACGTCCTGCAGAGCGCCATGGCGAGCTCGGAGCGCATCTTCCGCCTGCTCGACCGCGAGCCGGCGATCTCGGACCCGCCCTCGCCGGTCCGCCTCCCCGAGCCCACCCGCGGCCGCATCGCTTTCGAGGACGTCTGGTTCCGCTACGGCGAGGACGAGGAGGAGGAGGGAGCGGACGGGGACGGCGAGCCGGAGGAGGAGTGGGTGCTGCGCGGCGTCGACTTCACCGTCGAGCCGGGCCAGCGGGTGGCCATCGTCGGGGCCACCGGCGCGGGCAAGACGACGATCATCAACCTGCTGATGCGCTTCTACCGGCCCCAGCGCGGTCGCATCACGGTAGACGGCGTGGACGTCTCCGACGTGGCCGTCGACGACCTCCGCTCCCGGCTGGGGCTGGTGCTCCAGGACGTCTACCTCTTCTCCGGGAGCCCGGCGGAGAACATCCGGCTGGGACGCGAGGGCGTCGACGAGGAGGCGATGCGGAAGGCGGCGCTCCGGGTCGGGGTGGACCGCTACCTCCGTCGTCTCCCCGAGGGCTACGACCAGCCGCTGGGCGAGCGCGGCGGCAAGCTGAGCGTGGGCGAGCGCCAGCTGCTCAGCTTCGCCCGGGCGCTGGCGGGCGACCCCCCGGTGCTGCTGCTCGACGAGGCCACCAGCTCCGTCGACTCGGAGGTGGAGGCGCGGATCGAGGAGGCCCTCGAGAAGCTCATGGAGGGGCGCACCAGCCTGGTCATCGCCCACCGGCTCTCCACCATCCAGAACGCCGACCGGATCCTCGTCCTCCACCGCGGCGTGATCCACGAGTCGGGCACGCACGCCGAGCTCCTCGAGCGCGACGGGCTCTACGCGCGCCTCTACCGGCTGCAGTTCGACCTGGCCGAGGAAGGGGCGGCGTGAGCGAGATCCTCGAGCTGGCCGGACGGCTGGACACCCGGATCGCGCTGCTCGTCTTCCTGCTCGCGCTCGACCTCTGGGTGCTCGGGCTCGTCTTCCGCTCGGAGTCGGCGCTCCGCGAGAAGGCGCTGTGGACGGTCGTGGTGCTGCTCTGCCCCGTGGTGGGTTGCGTGCTCTGGTACGTGCTGGGGCCGAAGCCGCGGCTTGTGGAGCCCTAGCCGGCGGAGCCCCGGGCGCCGCCCTCCGGCCCTCCGGCCCCGCGGACGCGCACCAGGGACACGAGCAGCGTGAGCGTGGTGAGGGGGAGGACGAACCAGGTCATCGCCGTCCCGAAGGCGGGGAGCGCCGCGTGGCCGCCGGCCTCCATCACCAGGTACGCCGTGTAGGCCACGTAGTAGCCGAGGAAGATCGCCCCCTCCCACCGGGCGATCGTCCATCCGCTGAGGAAGATCGGCAGGGTGGCCACCGCGACGGCTGTCATCACGGGGAGGTCGAAGCCGAGCGCGCCGGGCGATACGGCCACCCCGTCGGCGGCGATCAGGCTCCCCAGCCCGAGCACGGCGAACAGGTTGAAGACGTTGCTGCCCACCACGTTGCCGACCGCGATGTCGCGCTCGCCCCGGACGGCGGCCAGCACCGAGGTCGCCACTTCGGGGAGCGAGGTCCCGGCCGCGACCACCGTCAGTCCGATCACCAGCTCGTCCACCCCCATGGACCGGGCCAGGTCCACCGCGGCCCGGACGAACCACCGGGCGCCGAGGACCAGCAAGACCAGCCCCACGGCGACGAGCAGCAGGTGCACGGCCAGCGTGCCGCCCGACCGGTCGCCTTCGTCGGCTCCCACCGCGGGCGGCTCCGTCCCGATCGGAAGGCCCTGTCGGATCAGGAAGGCCGTGTAGGCGACGACGCACACCACGAGCAGGAGCCCTTCGAGGCGTCCGATCCGCCCGTCGAGGGCGAGCAGCACGGTCAGCAGGGACGCGCCGATCATGATCGGGACGTCGAGCCGGACGAGCTGCCGGTGCACGGTCAGCGGGACGATGAGCGCGCTGACCCCGAGGATGAAGAGGACGTTGAAGATGTTGCTCCCCACGACGTTGCCCAGTGCGACGTCGGCCTCGCCGGAGTATGCCGAGCCCACGGTGACGGCCAGCTCCGGGGAGCTGGTCCCGAACGCGACCACCGTGAGCCCCACGACGAGCGGCGAGAGCCCCGCGGCGATCGCGAGCCGCGAAGCGCCGCGGACCAGCGCCTCCGCCCCGACCACCAGGAGGACCGCGCCCGCCGCGAGGAGCCCGATCGTGGCCGCGCTCACCTTCCGCCCTCCCCCGCGGCGGGGCCGTCGCCGGCCTCGACGAGCTCGATCACCACGAGAGCGGCCGCCCGCGCCGCCCCGGCACCCTCCTCGACGTAGCCGCGGGCGGCGCGGCCCATCGCCCCGCGCCGGTCCCGATCGCGGGCCAGGTCGAGGACCGCTTCGGGAGCTTCCGACCGCGGCACGGCCCTGCCACCGCCCCGCCGGACGAGCTCCTCGGCCTCGGGACGCAGGGTGCGGTCGCCGAAGAGGACCGGCACGCCGGCCGCGGCCGGCTCGACCACCGAGTGCAGGCCCTCGTCGCCGTAGCCGCCGCCGACCCACGCGACGTCGCCGACCGGGTAGAGGTCGGCGAGGACGCCGACCTCGTCGACGACCAGCGGGGCGTCCGGATCGGCTGCTCCCTCCGAGCGAGCCTCCGACCACCGCCGGGGCGCGGTGCCGAGCGAGCGCTGGACGCGAGCGTCGATCGCGGCGAGCGCCGGCCCGTCGGGCTCGTGCGGTACGAGCACGAGCGCGACCGGCGTCCCTTCCGAGCGGGCCAGCCTCGCGGCCTCGATCAGGACCTCCTCGTCCTCCCGCCAGGTCGATCCCCCCACCACGACCGGCCGTCCACCGGGCAGGAGCCGTCGGAGCCGCTCCGCCGCCTCCGCGCCGCCCTCCACCGCGGCCTCGAGCCGCGCCGCCGCCGTGTCCAGGGCGGCGTCGCCGGTGACCGTGATCGCGCCGGGATCGACCCCGAGCCGGACCAGCCGTGCGGCGTCCTCCTCCGAGACGGCGGCCACCCGCTCCAGCCGACCGTAGGCGGGCGCGGTGAGCCAGCGGGCGGCGGCTCCGAGCCGGGCGCTGTCGGGGGCCACGGCGCCGTTCACCATCCCGAGCGGGACCCCGAGACGGTCGGCCGCCCGGGTGAAGTTGGGCCACACGTCGCCGCGGGCGAAGACCACGGCATCGGGGGCGACGGCCTCCAGCGCCCGTCGGCACTCCCCGAGCGCGTCCAGCGGCAGGGGCTCGGCCACGTCGGGAGCGAGGCGCGGGAGGACCGGCTCGGCCGAGGGCGAGAAGTAGGAGAGCGCCACCTGCGGGTCCGAGCGCGCCCGCAGCGCCTCGAGCACCGACGCGGCGCCGGTCAGCTCGCCGGCCGAGGCGCCGTGCAGCCAGAGCAGCGGCCGGGCGGGATCCCGCTCCTTCTCGGCCCAGGCCCTCAGCCGCCCCACCACGCCCCGACGCTCGGCGGCCGCCCGGGCCACCCGGGGAGAGACGAGGACGGACAGGGGGAGCAGCGGCCGGGCGGCCGTCACCGCGGCGCCGAGGGCCCGCTCGCGGAGCGTCACGGGGCGAGCGCCCGGAGGCGCGGGTCGCTGTCGTGGCGGCGGCACATCGCCTATTCTCCCGACCGATCACCAGCCCTCGATGCCGGTGCGACCCGGCGGCGGCCCTGCATGGTACCTTCACCTCCACCCCCGGGAAACCGAGCGTGAGCCCCCGTTCGCGCCGCCGGCCCGCGCCGCCTCCCCGGCGCCGCGCGCCCGCCCTCCTGTCGGCCGCCCTCGCCGCGCTCGCGGCCCTCGCGGCCACCGCCTGCTCGCCGGGCTACGTGCTCCGGGCGGGCTGGGAGGAGGCCAAGCTCCTCGACCGGCGGCGGCCGCTCCACGAGGCGATCCGTGACACGGCGACGGCCCCGGAGCTGCGGAACAAGCTCCGTCTGGTGCAGGACGCCCGCGACTACGCCGAGCGCTCGCTGGGGCTCGACGCCGACGACGCCTTCACCAGCTACGCGGAGCTCGAGCGGGACACGCTGCTGCTGGTGGTCTCGGCCGCGCCCCGCCTGCGGCTCGCCTGGAAGACCTGGTGGTTCCCGATCGTGGGCTCCGTCCCCTACAAGGGCTTCTTCGACTTCGGGGAGGCCCGGGAGGCCGCCGACCGGCTGGCCGCCGACGGCTGGGACGTCTACGTGCGGCCGTCGGCGGCCTTCAGCACCCTGGGCTGGCTGCCCGACCCCGTGCTCTCCACCACCCTGCGGGGCGACAGCGTCGCGATCGTGGAGACCGTGATCCACGAGATCACGCACACGACCTGGTTCCCCTCGGGCCACGCCGATTTCAGCGAGAGCTTCGCCAACTTCGCGGGCCACGTCGGCGCGATCGCCTTCTTCTGCGACGCGCTCGCCCACGAGGCCCACTGCCGGACGGCCCGCGACCGCTGGCACGACACCCGCCTGTTCGGCGGTTTCCTCACCCGGCTGAGGGACCGCCTCGCCGGCCTGTACGACCGCGACCTGCCGGAGGAGGAGATGGCCGACCGGAAGCGCCGGATCCTCGCCGAGGCCTCGGGGCGCTTCGCCGAGGCGGTGGCGCCCCGATTCCGGGCCTACTCGGCGGGCCGGCTGGAGCCGGAGGCGCTGAACAACGCCTGGCTCCTCGCCCGGGTCCTCTACTACGGCCGCCTGGACGACTTCGAGGCGATCCGGGAGCGCGAGGGGAGCGCCCGCCGCGCCGTCGGCGCCGTGATGGAGGCGGCCCGCGCCGCCCCGTCCCCCTGGGAGGGGCTCGACCGCCTGCTCGCCGCCGGGGGAGGCTGACGGGGGGGGCGGCCTCCGGTCCCGGTCGGCCGCCCTCCGGCCTCAGACGTCCCAGTCCTCCGGCACCAGCACCATGGTCAGGTTCCGGTTCTCCATCCCGGAGCGCGACTGGACCTTGGCCACGTCGGAGAGCTCCTCGACGATCCGGTCTAGCAACTCCTCCCCCAGCTCCGGCCGGCGAAGCTCACGGTACCGGAACATGACCGTGACCTTGACCTTGTTGCCCTCCTCGATGAACTCCCGGGCGTGGCGGGTCTTGAAGTCGAAATCGTGCTCCTCGATCTTCGGCCGGAACTTCACCTGCTTGACCTCGACCTTGTGCTGCTTCTTCTTGGCTTCCTTCTCGGCCTTGGCCTGCTCGTACTTGAACCGTCCGTAGTCCATGAGCCGGACCACCGGCGGCCGTGCCTCGGGCGCCACCTCCACCAGGTCGAAGCCCTTCTCGTCGGCCATCTCTCGGGCCTCCTCGATGGACACCACCCCGAGCTGCTCGCCCTCGTTGTCGATCAGGCGGATGGGGCTCACCCGAATGTCGTCGTTCACCCTGTGGTCTGTAGCGATCCGTCTACCTCCTCGTCGATTCGCGTGATCGTGAGGCGCCGTCGCGACAGGCGAGCGGCGTACGCGGTCTTACGAAACGTGCAAGGTTCGTACACCCGGGGGAAGGGGGGTTGCCGAGCGTCGGGCCGCCCGCCGTACCTTGTCCGCGCACCCGGCCCCGACGCCACCCGGACACGCCCCCGGAGGAGCATGACCGACCCGACGACCCTGGACTGCACGCGATGCGGCACCGCCGACGCCGAGGCGCTCCGCTCCCCTCCCTTCAAGGACGAGCTCGGCCGGCGCGTGCACGAGTCGATCTGCGCCGACTGCTGGGAGGAGTGGAAGGAGCGGCAGATGCTGCTCATCAACCACTTCGGGCTGAACCTGCGCGAGCCCGAGGCGCGGGAGTTCCTGCTCGAGAACCTGCGGGCCTTCCTCTTCGGCGAGGGCGAGGCGGCCGACATCGACGTCTCGAAGGAGGGGCAGGTGGACTGGTAGGCGGCCAGGTCGGCCCGGGGGCCGCCGGTCAGCCGACCACCAGGTTGAGCAGCCGGTCGGGGACGTGGATCACCTTCCGAATCTCCCCCTCGGAGGCGTGCCGGGCCACGTTGTCCTCGGCGAGGGCGGCCGCCCGCACCTCCTCCTCGGAGGCCCCCCGTCCCACCTCGATCGTCGCCCGCAGCTTGCCGTTCACCTGGACCGGGATCTCCACCGTGTCGGTGCGGAGCATCGCCTCCTCCCAGGTCGGCCACAGGTCGCGCGCCACGGCGTTGCCCCCGGCGGCGCCGAAGAGCGGCTCGCCGTCGCCGATCCGCTCCCACATCTCCTCGGCCAGGTGGGGCGCGACGGGGGCGAGCATGACCACCATCGGACGCATCTCCTCCGGGGTCGGGGTCCGCCCCTCCTCGCGGAGGAGGTTCAGGTACTCCATCAGCGAGGAGATCGCCGTGTTGTAGTCGAGGCCCTCCATGTCCTCCGTCACCGACTTCACCGTCCGGTGGAGCTCCCGCTCGACCTCCGGGTCGGGGAAGCCGGAGCGGCCGCCGTCGGCGGCCTCGACGACGCTCTCCCAGGCGCGGGAGAAGAAGCGCTCCACGCCCACGATGCCCTCGTCCCGGAAGTCGCTGTTCTCCTGGAAGGGACCGGCGAACATCAGGTAGG
>CAZEUW010000117.1:0-7762 GCA_964515425.1 uncultured Gemmatimonadota bacterium
TGGCGGGATCCACCGGCGGAGGGATGAAGGCGGTCCGGCTGCAGGCGCTGGTGCGACACGGCCTGACCGAGCTGCGCAAGAGCCTGCATCCCCGGGCGGTCATGGTCACCCGGCTGGGAAGCCACGTCCTCCGCGAGGACACGGTCCTGCGGATCTCGGCCTTCGTGCTGCTCTACGTGTTCCTCTTCGTGGCCGGGGCGCTGGCCCTCGCCGCGCTCGGCCACGACCTGGCGACCTCCATCGGGGCCGCCGCGGCCACGATCGGCAACATCGGGCCGGGGATCGGCGACGTCGGCGCGACCGACAACTAAGGGTGGATGGGGCCCGTCTCGCACGTCCTGCTCGTCTTCCTGATGCTCGCCGGCCGGCTGGAGATCTTCACCGTCCTGCTGCTCTTCCACCCGGACCTGTGGCGGGAGCGGTAGCCGACCGCCGCTTCAGCCCGCCCCGGCGGCGACCCGGTCCCTCGCCGCCCGGATCCGCTCCCGGACCTCGTCCCGGAGCCGCTCCACGTCGCCTCGTGCGAGGCCGTCGACCGGGATCGGCTCGAGGACGACGACGTCGGCCCGGGCGCGGCCGAAGGCCAGCGATCCCTTCTCGATGGCCTCGCGGGTGCCGTGGACGGCCATCGGCAGGATCGGAGCTCCGGTCTCGACGGCGAGCCGGAACGGCCCGTTCCGGAAGGGGAGCAGCTCGCCGGTCCTCGAGCGCGTGCCCTCCGGGAACAGCATCACCGAGCTGCCCCGTTCCACCCACCGCTTGAGCCGGTCGTAGGCCCGCGCCCGGCTGTCGCGGTCGTCGCGCACCACGTATACGTCGCCCGCCAGCCACATCATGAGCCCGAGCAAGGGAATCCAGAAGTTCGCGCGCTTGGAGATCCACTTCATCTCCCAGGGGATGCTCCCGATGAGCGCCACGTCCGCCAGCGAGACGTGGTTGCTCACCACCACGTGGGGACGTCCGTGGTCGGGGGGCAGCGACCCGTGGACGCGGACGCTCCAGAGGGGGTTCACGAGGACAGCCGCGCGAGCGCAGAGCCGGAAGAAGCGGCTCACGTACCAGCGGCGTCGATCCCACCACGCGGTCGCCATCCAGACGAGGAGCACGGCGGGCGTCCAGACGATCACGATGACCGCCCACGCGACCCAGACCCAGACGCTGGCCAGGGTTCGGAGGACCCGGCTCACGCCGCTCGCCCCCCCCGCGGCCGACCCGGGAGCGCGCGTCCGTAGACATCGATGCGCATGGTCCTAGCATGCCCGGTCGGGCGGTGCCCGGCAATCCCGACCGGGCGCTGGACGCTCCCGTCCCGGGCGACCATTTTGGTCGCGCGCAGCCCGGGACCGCCACGAGACGAACCGCCGGAAGGAGATGCATGAGCTCGATCGGTGATCGATTCCGTCCCTCCGACTATCAGCCGGAGCTGCCGCTGGACGAGCTGGTGCTCGACCGGGAGCCGGGGGACGACGCCGTTCCGCTCGACGTGCTCTTCGTGGGCGGCGGTCCCGCGGGGCTGGCCGGAGCTATCGAGCTGTCCCGCCTGGCACGCGAAGACGCCGCGCTCTCCGGGCTGGAGATCGGCGTGCTCGAGAAATCCGCGGGCCTCGGCGAGCACTGCCTGTCGGGGGCGGTCGTGGACCCCGGGCCCTTCCGGGAGCTCTTCCCCGACGTGGCGCCCGAGGAGATGCCGTTCCGCCGGCCCGCCGAGCGGGATCGGGTCTACCTGCTCACCGAGGGGGGCAAGGTTCGGCTCCCGACGCCGCCCACGATGCGTAATCACGGCAACTGGATCGCCTCCCTCTGCGAGATCGTCCGCTGGATGGGAGAGCGGGCCGAGGAGGCGGGCGTGAACGTCTTCACGGGATTCCCGGCCGACGCGCTCCTGGTGCGCGGGGACGCCGTGACGGGGGTGAGGACCGCGCCCGCGGGCCTCGACCGCGAGGGGCAGCCGGGGAGCGGGTACATGCCCCCCACGGACGTCACGGCCCGCGTGACCGTCCTCTCGGAGGGGACGCGCGGCACCCTGACCCAGGCGTGGCGGACGTGGCAGCGAGTGGAGGCGGAGAACCCCCAGATCTACGCCCTCGGAGTCAAGGAGCTGTGGCGGACGGAGCGGGTGCCCGACGCCGTGGTCCACACGCTCGGATGGCCGCTTCCGAACGACGTGTTCGGCGGGAGCTTCGTCTACCCGATGGCCGAAGACCTCGTCGCCCTCGGCCTCGTCGTGGGGCTCGACTATCCCTACCAGCGGCTGGACGTCCACCGGCTGCTCCAGCGGATGAAGTCGCACCCGCTCCTTCGCGGCTGGCTGGAGGGAGGTGAGCTCGAGGAGTGGGGGGGCAAGACGATCCCGGAGGGCGGCTACTGGGCGCTCCCGGAGCGGCTGCACGGTGACGGCGTGCTCCTGGCGGGGGACGCGGCGGGGATGGTCGACGTCCCCTCGCTCAAGGGCATCCACTACGCGGTCCAGTCGGGGATCTTCGCCGCCCGGAGCATCGCCGAGGCGCTCCTCGCCGACGACTGCTCGCGCGACGGCCTCGAGGGCTACGACCGGCGCGTGCGGGCCAGCTTCATCGTGGAGGATCTGTACCGCACGAGGAACATGCGGCTCGCCTTCCAGGAGGACGGCCTGTGGCGCGGCGGTCTGGAGGCCGCCCTCATGACCGCCACGGGGGGCGCCTTCCGTGGATCTCGGATCGACTCCACCCCCGACGCCGACGCCCTCCGGGTGGTCGACGGCGGCCCCCCGGATCCGCCCTCGGGGGAGCTGGCCGTGAGCAAGGAGGACGCGGTCTTCCGGTCGGGCAACGCGACCCGGGACGACGTCCCGAGCCACCTGGACGTGGGGGACGAGGTGCCCGGGGAGGTGGCCGACTTCTACGCGCACATGTGCCCCGCCGGCGTTTACGAGCGGACGGAGGACGGGCTCGCCGTGCACGCCCCCAACTGCATCGACTGCAAGGCCACCGACGTGCTCGGCCCGCGGTGGCGGCCGCGGGAAGGGGGGAGCGGGCCGGGCTACCGGCGAATGTGAGTCCGCCGGGCCGCGGGGACGAAGGAGGCCGTCGGTTGTTCGCCAGCGAGGCCTACAGGGCCGAACACCGCGGGCCCCTCTTCAACAAGCTGGCGCCCTACCTCAGCTACCTGTGGACGAACCTCACGGCGTTCGTCGGATTCCTCCTCTTCTTCGTGCTGAATCGGACGACCGTCATCGGCCGCGACCGCGTCCCGCAGGAACCGAACACGCTGCTGCTCGCCAACCACCAGTCGATGATCGACAGCTGGCTGGTCGGGATCGCAGCCTACTACCCGCAGTCCTGGTGGAAGCCCTGGCTGGTCCCCTGGAACCCGGCGGCCGAGGAGAACTTCTTCGCCAACCCTCTGATGGCGCTGCTCTCGGACCTGTGGCGGGCGATTCCCATCCGCGAGGGCCGACGGGACATCAAGGCGCTGTACAGGATGACGCGTGCCCTGCAGAGCGGGGTGATGATCCTGTTCCCGGAGGGCACCCGCAGCCGGGACGGTTCGGTCGGAGAGGGGAGGCCGGGGGCGGGCCTCGTCACGCTGGGCACCCACCCCACCGTGGTCCCGGTCACGATCGACGGGATGCGGGACGTGCTGCCGATCGGAAGCCGGTTCCCCCGCTTCGGCCAGCGGATCTACGTCTACTTCGGCGAGCCGGTTCGCTACGACGACCTCACGGACCTGCCGCGCTCGCGGGAGACGGCGCAGGAGCTGGTGGACCGCGTCGTCGGGCGGCTCCGGCGGCAGCTCGCCACGGTGCGCGAATTCCGCCGGCCGGCCGATCCCCCCGGGGCGGGGGCGGGGTGACGGGCTTCAGCCGTCCAGCGCGACCCCCTCGCCCCGGAGCACCGGCGCGATCTCCTCGAGCGCGTCCTCGAGGGTGGACCGCTCCACCACCAGCGGCGGGGCGAACCGGATGACCTGGCCGTGCGTCTCCTTGGCGAGGATGCCCCGGTCCATCAGCGCCTCGCAGAAGGGACGGGCGGTTCCGGACGACTCCTTCACCACCACACCGACCATGAGGCCCCGGCCCCGCACGTGGTCCACGTGCGGGCTCCCGATCGCCTCGAGCTCGGCCATGAACCACTCGCCCAGCTCGCGGGACCTGCGGGGCAGCTCCTCCTCCAGGACGACGGCGAGCGACGCGTGGCCGACGGCCGCCCCCAGGGGGTTGCCGCCGAAGGTCGAGCCGTGGTCGCCGGGGGTGAAGACGCGCATCACCTCCTCGTCGGCCAGCACGGCGGAGACCGGATAGACGCCGCCGCCCAGCGCCTTGCCCACGATCAGCACGTCGCCGCGCTCCTCCTCCCAGTCCCCGCAGAAGAGCCGGCCGGTCCGACCTAGGCCCGTCTGGATCTCGTCGTTGAGGAGAAGGACGTCGTTCTCCCGGCAGATGTCCGCACAGCGCGCCAGCCAGCCGTCGGGCGGCACCACGACGCCGCCCTCCCCCTGGATCGGCTCCATCAGGAAGCCGACCGTACGCTCGGTGATCGCACCCTCCAGGGCCGCGACGTCCCCGAACGGGATGACGCGGAAGCCCGGCGTGAATGGCCCGAACCCGTCCCGATACTGGGGCTCGGTAGAGAAGCCGACGATCGTCGTCGTGCGGCCGTGGAAGTTGTTCTCGCACACGATGATCTCGGCCCGGTCCTCGGGCACGCCCTTGTGTCGGTAGCCCCACTTCCGGGCCGCCTTCAGGGCCGTCTCGACCGCCTCGGCACCCGTGTTCATCGGAAGGGCCTTCTCGAAGCCGGTGGCCTCGCAGAGCCCCTCCAGGAACGGCCCCATCCGGTCGTTGTGGAAGGCCCGAGAGGTCAGGGTCAGGCGGCCGGCCTGCTCCTCCATGGCCCGCACGATCCGGGGATGGCGATGCCCCTGGTTGAGCGCGGAGTAAGCGCTCAGCATGTCGAGGTACCTGCGGCCGTCGACGTCCCAGACCCAGCATCCCTCGCCCCGATCGAGGACCACGGGGAGGGGCGCGTAGTTGTCGGCGCTCCAGCGCTGGGCGGTGCGGATGTGTCGGCGGGTGGCGGACTCGGTGGGCGTGGTCGTCATCGGCGTCTCCTCGATCTCGCTCGCGGCGGTCGCTCGGCTCCTCTCCCGGGCGGGAGACTAGAGCGCCGGCGACGCGGCGTGCAAGCCGCCCTGGACACGCGGGGGCCCGGCCGGCATCGTTGGAGCGAGCGAGCCGGCCGCCCGGGGCCGGACGAGCCTCCGCACGCATCCGAGGAGACCGTCCGTGAGCGCCACCCTCTACTACGTCCTGATCACCCTCCTCCTGGTCGTCCTGATCGGCGGCATGGCCGCGGGACTTGCCCTCGGCGGCCGCCTCGACGAGCTCGACGACTGACGGTAACACCAGAGAGTTGCGCTCTTTCACCTGACGTGACGCTCGACATGCGTGCGGACCCGATTCGGTGGACAACTCGGGGCGTGGCGGGTAGTCTTTCGAGCACCGGCCCGTCTCCCTGACCACGGACGGCCGGCTGACGGTCTTCCCACTTCCCACACAGGACCGAGGGGTGACGGATGACGAAGCATTTCTTCGACGAGGACGGGCGTCGCTGGAAGGCGTGGCAGGCCTCGCGGGACGTCTATTGGCCCGATCCCGAGGAGCAGGATCCCACCACGGACTACGAATCCATCATCTTCGTGTGCTTCTCGGACCCCCAGCAGCCGCAGCGCAGAGCCCGGCTGCCCGAGGGGAGGTTCGCCGAGATGGGACCCGACGACCTGCACGCCGAGTTCCTGGCTTCGACCCCGGAGCCGGCCGCGCGCTGACGCGGTCCTCTCGAAGGAGCAACGACGGCCCCGGCGGAGCGCTCGCCGGGGCCGTTTTTTACGTGCCGCAGCCCCCGCCGGCATGTCACGGATCTTGCACGCGAGTCGGCACCCCGGGAGGGTGACCGGCCAGGCCGAGGGCGCCGCGGCGCTCCGCACCGATTCAGAGAAAGGCTACGGGCATCATGGTGGAACAGATCGTCGCGAAGGGGCTCGAGGGCGTCGTCGCGTCCGAGACCGAGCTGAGCTTCATCGACGGAGAGCGGGGCGTCCTCCTCTATCGTGGGTTCGACATCCACGACCTGGCGGAGCAGGCCACGTATCCCGAGGCGCTCTATCTGCTGTGGAACGGCGAGCTCCCCGACCGGGGCGAGCTCGAAGCTTTCGAGCGGCGGCTGGCCGAGCACCGTGCGGTGGACGACCGGCTCCTGGAGATCCTCGATCGGATCCCCGAGGACGCGTCGGCCATGACGGCGCTGAGGACGGCGGTCTCGGCCCTGGGAGGGTTCGACCCGGAGGCGGAGGACAACTCGCCGGAGGCGAACCGCCGCAAGGCCACCCGCCTGGCGGCCAAGTTCCCGACGATCATCGCCGCCTTCCAGCGCATCCGCGAGGGGCTCGACCCCCTCCAGCCCGACCCCTCGCTGACGCACGCCGGCAACTTCCTCTACATGCTCCGTGGCGAGGCGCCGTCGGAGGTCGAGGCGAGGGCGCTCGACACCTCGCTGCTCCTCTATCTCGATCACGGGCTCAACGCGTCGACCTTCACCTGCCGGGTGATCGCCTCCACGCTATCCGATCTCTATTCGGCGGTCACCGGGGGCATCGGCGCGCTGAAGGGATCGCTGCACGGCGGGGCCAACGAAAAGGCGATGCGGATGCTGCTGGAGATCGGCAGCGAGGACGCGGCCGCCGACTGGGTGGACGAGGCCCTCGCCGAGAAACGGAAGATCATGGGCTTCGGCCACCGCGTCTACCGAACCGAGGATCCCCGCGCCACCCACCTGCGCCGGATGTCCAAGGAGTTGACTGCCTCGCTGGGCGAGCCGAAGTGGCACCGCATCGCGCAGGAGGTCGAGGCGACGATGCTCGACCGCAAGGGCATCAACTGCAACGTCGACTTCTACTGTGCGACGGTCTACTACACGCTGGGCATCGAGCTCGACCTCTACACGCCGCTGTTCGCCACCGGACGGGTCGGCGGCTGGTCCGCCCACGTGATGGAGCAGCACGCTGCCAACCGGCTGATCCGGCCCCGGGCGGAGTACACGGGGGAGAAGGACCGGGAGTTCGTGCCGCTCGACGAGCGCTGACGCGGTCCACCTTACGCCGCCCCTGAGCCTCCGATATCTTCGGCCGCGCCGCCGGCCGCCGGGCGCGGGTCCCGCGTCGGCGACGACGGCGTCCGTCCGACCCCTGCCCACAGCGATCGAGTGAGTGCCATGGCTTCCTTCCGCCACGCCGAGGTCCCCGCCGACGGAGAGCGTATCCGCGTCACCGACGACGGCCTCGACGTGCCCGACCGGCCGATCGTCCCCTTCATCGAGGGCGACGGCATCGGGCCCGACATCTGGGCCGCCGCGGTCCGCGTCTTCGACGCGGGTGTCGAGGCCGCCTACGGCGGCGAGCGGGCGATCGCCTGGATGGAGGTCTACGCCGGGGAGAAGGGCCGTGAGGTGACCGGCGAATGGCTGCCGGAGGAGACCCTCGAGGCGGCCCGGCGATTCCGAGTCGCGATCAAGGGTCCGCTGAACAAGCCGGTCGGCGGCGGGATCCGGTCGCTCAACGTCTCGATCCGGCAGCAGCTCGACCTCTACGCCTGCGTCCGGCCCGCCCGCTGGCTCCCCGGGACGCCCTCGCCCGTGCGGGAGCCGGAGCGGATGGACGTGGTGGTCTACCGGGAGAACACCGAGGACGTCTACGCCGGGATCGAGTGGGCCCCGGGCTCGCGCGAAGC
>CAZEUW010000118.1:0-7634 GCA_964515425.1 uncultured Gemmatimonadota bacterium
GCTCGCCCGCGCCACGCTCCGGCCCGTCGTCGTGTCGGGCGGGCGGTAGGGGAGGTCGTCGACCGCGGACGAATCGAGGATCGTCGGGCCCCAGCCGGGATAGCGCGGTTCGAGGAGCTCGTACTTCTCGGGCGGCAGGTGGACGCTCGCGTAACGGCGGGCGAGCTCACGGTGCCACGCGGACAGGTCGAGGGCCAGGACCTTCCCGACGGCGGCGCTGGCCCGGACCGTCCAGGGGTCGGGCTCCACGCCCAGGAGCACGAACTCCGGGGGCAGCGCGCCCTCCCGGTGCCGGAGCCACGCGTTCACCCCCTCCGCGTAGGCCTCCAGGGCGTCCCGCTCGCTCCGGCCGAGCGCCTCGACGCTGCGGCCCGCCGCCCCCCAGAGGTCGAGGGTCCGGATCAGCCGATCGGCCTCCAGCGCGGGCAGGCCGAACAGCTCGGCCAACCGCCCCTGGGCCGTGCGCCGCAGCATCTCCATCTGCCAGAGGCGGTTCGCCGCGTGGAGCCAACCCTGGACGAAGAACAGGTCACGCTCGCTCGTCGCCGTGACGTGCGGAATGGCGAAGCTGTCGCTCCGCACCGTGACGGGCTCGCGCAGCTCGGGCACGGGCACTTCGCCCCGACGCTCGGGGACGGCGCTGCGCAGGTGGAGCCACCCGGCGGTCACGGCCGCGGCGGCGAGGAGGAGGAGGACCACCGCGGCGGTGGTCAGACGGTCGCGCCACCGCTCGCTCACCCGTCGCCGCCTCCGCCGTCGACCCGGGCGTCGATCGCGCGACGGAGGGACAGGTACTCGCCTCCCCGCCGCACTACGAGTCGACGGCGGTGCAGCCCCTCCAGCAGGCCGCGGGCGTCACCCGGCGGGCATCCCCGCTCGCGCGCCAGGGCCTCCGGACGCACCGCGCCGGATCGCACGACCCGCTCCCACGCCCGGCGCGGCCCCTCGTCCAGCTCCCCCAGGAGGCACGGGCTGCCGTCGGCGCGTTCGGCAGCGACCGTCAGGCCCCGCCGTCCGAGGGCCGACTCGACCGGATCCAGGTGCCGATCGTCCAGGCCCGTGAAGAGGAAGAAGCGGCGTCGTGCGCCGCGGCCGTCCTCCCCGGCGGCGTCCAGGGCCGAGTCCGCCAGCTTGGCGACGACCTCGTCGGCGCAGCTGAAGTCGATGATCGCCACGTGACGGAAGTCCAGCACCGTCACCACCGGCCCCGCACGCCCGGCGAGCCGCTCCTCGATGCTCGTGCGGACCGCCTCGCCCGTCTGGCGCGTCACCAGGTAGCTGTACAGCGTGGCGTGGGAGACCTCCGCCACGTCCACCGGGCCGTCGCTCGGCCGGGTCACGCGGGCACCACCTCTTCCTCCCGCGCCGGCAGGACGATGAAGATCTGGGCACCGGGGAACCCCGGGAGGCCCTCGGCGCGCTCGGGGATGTCGTCCCACTCGGGGACCCGCGCGATCATCGCGTCGCCGCTCCGGATCCGGACCTCGCCCTCCCACCGCTCCACCTGACGCCGGATCGCCTGCAGGCCCTGGCCGCGGCCGGGGTCGCGAAAGCGTGACTCCCCCTGGAGGAAGGCCGCCTCCAGCGCCGCCGCCGCCGACCACCGGTCTCCGAACCGCCGCGCGTGCTCGGCGGCGAGCGAGCCCTCGAAGCCGACCCCGACGTCCATGACCGCGAGGACGGCGACGTCGCGGCCCAACCGCTCCTCCCAGCGATAGGTCTGCGCGCACACCCAGCCGTCGGCTTCCGCGTGCTCGAGGACGTTCTGGCACACCTCCGAGAGGATGACGCTGAACTGGATCACGGCGGACCTGGGATACCGGAGACGGCTCGACAGGATCGAGGCGGCCCGCTCCCGCACCCGCTCGACGACCTCGTGGACGTCGTGGTGGGACCGGATCGGCGTGATCTCCAGCAGGGCGTCGGACTCGCGATGCGAGCGCGTCGAGATCGTCGGAATCTGGAACACGCCCGCGGCGCACTTCCAGAAATCCATGCGCTCCCAGTAGCTCTTCACCTCGGAGGACTCCGGCGATTCGATGGCCGGGGCGAGCCCGGTACGGTCGCGGGCCACCTGGCCCACGGCGAGCAGCCCCACCAGGCCGTAGGGCGACGCCCAGCGCACTCGGCGCGCGTCGAGGAGCACCCTGCCCTTTCCGGCCTCCGGGCCGGCCTCGGCCGTCCCCTCCGCCGCCGGCGCGATTCGATTCAAGCGCTCCACCATGCGCTCGAAGCCGGTCTCGTCGAGCCGGGACGGCACCTCGAGGACGCGGCTCACCGGCTCACCGCCGGGAGTCGGCGGGCAGCAGGGCCTCCGCGCCGCTCGTCTCGGCGTTGCGCCGGCCGAGCTCGTTCGCCCGCTCGACGGCCGCCGCCGGGTCCCGGCCGTCCAGCAGGCCCGCGAAACAGGCGATGCCCCACACGTCTCCGCATCCGGTCGTGTCCGCCCGGGGCGTCGGATCCCGGACGGGCACCCGCTCCGCGTCGGGTGCTCCCTCCTCCGCCGCGCCGGAGGCCACCCAGGCGGCGCCCTCCGGCCCGAGCGTGACGAAGAGCGTCCTCGGCCGCCGCCCGACCAGCTCGCGGGCGAGCCGCCACGGGTCGGCGCCGGCACGCGTCGCCAGCAGCTCGAGCTCCTCGCGGTTGGTCTGGACGTAGTCGAAGCATCGAACCCATTCGCGCCAGCGATCCGGGACCCGGGGGCGACGGAGGCCTCCGTCCGCCGAGTCGAGGAGGAGGGAGTGCAGGTCGCCGTAGACGGGACCGGGCACCAGCCCCGCCAGACGCCCGGCGGTGGACAGCTCCACCTCCCAGCCCGCGATGAGGTTAACGTACAGTGCGTCACAGGCCGCGGCGAGCGGCCGGAGCTCCTCCAGTGTCCACCCGGGCACGCCCCCCGAGAGGCGTTCGGTCCGGCTGCCGTCTTCGGCGTAGACGAGCTCCACCCGGTTGTTCGGCTCCTCGACCTCCCGGACCCCGTCGAGCGAGTCCACCCGGGAGAGCCGCGCGAGGAAGGCTTCCACCACCTCCGTTGCGTCCCGGCCGACCTTCATCAGGGGGACCGCCGACCAGCCGGCGATCGGCCGGGCCTCGAAGGCCGCCAGGGAGTAGGCGATGCCGCCCAGCGCCTCCACGGCCCCGGTCCGCGCCGGTCGGCGAATGGTGTCGAGCACCACGGTGCCGAGCACGCCCAGGCGCTTCACTCGAGCGATCCGAAGCGCTCCAGCCGGAAGGTCGCGGCGGCCCCGACCACGCCCGCCTGCTCGCCGAGCTCGCTGGCCACGATGCGACAGGCGTCTGCGGCCTGCCGGAAGGCACGACGACGGACCTCGGCGCGGAGCGGCTCGAAGATGTGATCGCCCGCCCGCGTGACCCCTCCCGAGATGACGATCATCTCCGGGTTCAGGATGTTGATCAGGTTGGCCAGCCCCGTACCCAGCAGACGGGCCGTCTCACGCATCACGTCGCGGGCGTAGAGGTCGCCGGCGACGATGGCCTCGTAGACCGTCTCGGCCGTGATCGCGGAGAGGTCGTCCTCCACCATCCCGGGCAGCGCGCTCGCGACCCCCGTCTCCAGGCCCTCGACCGCGCGGGCGGCGATCGCGGGACCGGAGGCGTAGGCCTCCAGGCACCCGTAGTTGCCGCAGTTGCAGCGCCGACCCGTGGAGTCGATCGTCATGTGACCGATCTCTCCCGCCACGTCCGAGGCCCCGTGGTGGACCTTCCCGCCGAGCACCACGCCGCCTCCGATGCCGGTGCCCAGGGTCACCGCGATCAGGCTCTCGACGTCGCGGCCGGCGCCGAGCCAGGTCTCCCCCAGCGCCGCCGCGTTGGCGTCGTTGTCGAGCTCGGCCTCCAGGCCCACCTCGTTGGCCACCAGGTCCCGGAGGGGGAAGTTGCGCCACCCGAGGTTCGGCGTGTCCAGCACCGTCCCGGTCTCGCGGTCGAGGGGGCCCGGCGAGCCCACCCCGACGCCGACGACGGCGTCGGCCGCGAAGCCCGCTTCGCGCCGGGCGTCCCGCACCGCCTCCCGGATCATCCCGCACATCCGGTCCACGACCGCCTTCGCGCCCCGCTGCGGCTCGGTCGGCAGCGAGCGCATGCCCAGCACGGTCCCGCCGTGGAACGGGACCACGCCCACGTTGATCGACGTTCCGCCGAGGTCGACGCCGACGATGTAGCGCTCGCTCACGGCGATCCCGGCCAGTGCACGACGGCCGCGCCCTTCTCGGTCGGGACGCGCTCCACCTCGAGACCCGGCACGGACGCGCTCCACCGGCGAAGGTCGTCGCGCGCGCTCTCGCGCTCCGCGTCGTCGATCAGCAGCGTCGCGCCGGGTGCGAGGTGGTCGCCCAGCAGCGGCACCAGCGGATACCGGTCGGCGGGCGGGTCCGGCGGGCCGTCCACGATCACGGCGTCGAAGACGTCGTCCTCCTCGAGCCAGTCCGTGTCGTACCAGCGGGTCGGCTCGCCGCCGACCTCCCGCTCGACCAGCGGGGCGTGGCGGACCTCCACGACGTCCTCGAGACCGTGGTCGCGCACGAGACCGCGCGTGCGCTCCGCCCACTCCGGGTCGTGCTCGAGGGTCAACAGCGTCCCGATCCCGAGGTCGCGCAGCGTGAGGCCCGCGACCACCGTCGACACGCCCGAGCCGCACTCGAGGACCCGACGCGGCCGCCCCTCGCGCAGACGGCCGGCGACGAGGAGGGCGTAGTCGGGCGACGCGGCCCAGCCTCGCGTGCGCGGGAGACGGGCGCCGGCGGGAAGCAGGCTGAAGAGGGAGAAGAGCGCCTCGATCTGGCGGAAGTCGCGCTGCTCGTGCTTCCGGAGGCTCCGATAGGCGCCGAGGACGGCCGCGACCGCGAAGGCGCCGGCGAGCGCGACCGCGAGGGGGAGCGACAGGTACGCGACCACGCCGAGGACGACGGCCACCCCGACGACCGCCTGGATGTCGGCGGTCCGGACGGGAACGCGTCCGATCCGGACGGTGTCCGACCGCTCCCGCTCCTCTCCCGGCCGCCTAACCACGCTCGTCCTCCGTCGCCACGCGCAGCTCGTCGAGTCCGACCCGGGCCCGCACGGCACCCTTCCGTCGCGTACGGTCTCGGATCTCGTCGTTCCGCGCCACCACCTCCGGGTCGGCGTACGGCCGGTCGTGTGCGAGGTGGACCACGACGGCGCGGTGCCGCACCTGCACGCAGCGTCGCCCGAGGTGGGTCAGCCGGTCGCCGAACTCCCGGTCCTGGCCCTTCCAGCCCATCCGCTCCTCGAATCCGTTCACCGCGACCGCGTCGTCCCGCCACACCGAGCCGTTGCACCCGTTGAAGACCGACTTCGAGGGGGTGACGGCGTCCAGCGCCGCTGCGAGCGCCCGGCTCCGCGTCAGCCGGAGGAACCGGTGGCCGGGACGCCAGCCGTTACGGACCAGCCAGGTCAGGCTGTGTGCCCTGCCGGCGGCCACGTCGTCCGGTCCGATCCGCTCGCTGGTCTCGCGAGGCAACCGCAGGGTGCCGCCCCCGAGGAACCGGCCCGGACGGGCCAGCCGCACGTGGGCCTCCACGAAGTCGTCGCGGGGGATGCAGTCGCCGTCGGAGAAGACGAGGTATTCCGCGTCCGTGGCGAGGATCGCCCGGTTGAGCGCGCGCGACTTGCGGAAGCCGTCGTCCGCCTGTCGGACGTGGCGCACGGCCAGCCCCCACGCCTCGCGCGCCTCCTCGACGACGCGCTCCGTCTCGGGTCCGGATCCGTCGTCCGCCACGACCAGCTCGAAGCGCGGCCAGCTCTGCTCGGCGTAGCCCCGGAGGGCCCTCCGGAGCCATTCGGGCTGACGGTAGGTGCTGAGGATCACGGCCACCGACTCGGGGCGGCCCGTCCGCCGGCCGTCCGACGTCCCGCTCCGGACCGCACCGTCCACGGCTCAGGCCCTCCGACCGGCCGCGAGCTCGTCCAGGCCCTCCTCGGCCCGGACCTCGCCGCGCCGACGGATGCGCTCCCGGATGCGGTCGTTGTGCTCGATGCTCTCCCGCGTCCGGTAGGGACGGTCGTGAGCCAGGTGCAGGCAGACGGCGCGATGGCGGATCTGCTTGCCCCGCAGGCCCAGGTTCTCGAGGCGCTCGCCGAAGGCCCGATCCTGGCCGCCGTAGCCCATCTCCGCCTCGAAGCCGTTGGCCTCGAAGACCGCCTCCCGCCAGGTGGAGGCGTTGTTGCCGTTCCAGGTCGCGCCCGTGGGCGTGAGCGCGTCGAAGAGCGTGGAGAGGGCGCGCGAACGGACGGCGCGGAGCCAACGGCGGCCCGGCCGCCACCCCTCCCGGCGCAGCCATCCGGGGTCGAACGCGCGTCCCGTCCGCACGTCCTCGGCCGTCAGCCGGGCGCTGAGCTCGGGGTCGAGGGGGAGCGCCCCGCCCGACAGGAAGCGGCCGGGCTCGGCGTGGCGGCCGTGCACCTCCACGAAGTCACTCCTCGGGATGCAGTCGCCGTCCGAGAACAGGAGGTAGTCCCCGCCGGAGGCCAGGATGGCGCGGTTGAGGGCGACGGTCTTCCGGTGACCCCGGTCCTCCTGCCACACGTGCTCGATGGTGAGGGAGGTCGTCCGCCGCATGCGCCGGACGACCTCCTCGGTCTCGGGGCCCGAGCCGTCGTCGGCCACGATCAGCTCGAAGCCGCCCACGGATTGCGACGCGTAGCCCCACAGCGACTTCTCGAGCCACTCCGGCTGACGGTACGTGGCCAGGATCACCGAGACGTCGCCCGGGTCGACCCCTCCGCCGCCGGACCTCAGTCCCCCACCTCCAGCACGGCGAGGAACGCCTCCTGGGGGATGTCCACGGACCCGACCTTCTTCATCCGCTTCTTCCCCTCCTTCTGCTGCTCCCACAGCTTGCGCTTCCGGGTGATGTCCCCGCCGTAGCACTTCGCCGTGACGTTCTTCCGGAGCGCCCGGATCGTCTCGCGCGCGATGACCTCCCTGCCGATGGCCGCCTGCACCGGCACCTCGAAGAGCTGGCGCGGGATCAGCTCCTTGAGCTTCTCGGTCACCTGCCGGCCGATGTCGTAGGCCTCGTCCCGGTGCACGATCATGCTCAGGGCGTCGACCGGGTCCTCGTTGACGAGGATGTCGAGCTTCACCAGGTCGGACTCCTGGTAGCCGGCGACGTCGTAGTCCAGCGTGGCGTAGCCGCGGGAGACCGACTTCAGCCGGTCGTAGAAGTCGAGCACGATCTCGGCGAGCGGGAGCTCGTAGGTGATCTCGACCCGGGTGGAGTCGAGGTACTCCAGCGAGACGTGGCGGCCCCTCCGGTCCTGGCAGAGCTTCTGGATGCCCCCGATGTAGTCGTCCGGGCTCAGGATCCGCGCCCGCACGAAGGGCTCCTCCACCGACTCGATGCGCCCCGGCTCCGGCATGTTCGCCGGGTTTTCGACCTCGACGACCGAGCCGTCGGTCCGGTGGACGCGGTACTCGACGTTGGGGATGGTGGTGATCAGGTCGAGGTCGAACTCCCGCTCCAGCCGCTCCTGGACGACCTCCATGTGCAGGAGGCCGAGGAACCCGCAGCGGAAGCCGAAGCCGAGCGCCTCGGAGGTCTCCGGCTCGTAGTGGAGGCTGGCGTCGTTCAGCTTGAGCTTCTCCAGCGCGT
>CAZEUW010000119.1:0-7616 GCA_964515425.1 uncultured Gemmatimonadota bacterium
CCGTCACCCCGCATCGCGGGGGGCGGGACCGAGAGGTCGCGGCGCCAGCGGAGCACCATGCTCTCGGCCGCGCGGAACGTGTTCCCGAACTGCTGCATGAGCTGCTCCGTCTCGTCCTCGCCGAGCTCGTCCTGCAGCATCTCCATCATCGGCGTCTCGGGCTCCTCGAACGCCGCCCAGTCCTCGAAGAAGATCGCGAGCGTCATCACCGGTCCCTTCACGCCGCTCACGGGCTGCGCCCACGCGTAGTGGACGGGCCAGTCCGACTCCTCGATCGCGCCGTGGATGGTGCTGACCGCCTCGTTGAACTGCTGCATCATGCCCGGCTCGACGTGGTAGGTGATCACCTCGATCAGCTGGATGCTCGGCCACACGGAGTCGGCCGGCATGCGGCTGTTGGCGGTGTCCACCCGCGAGATCCAGGTCCGCGTGTCGGCGACCAGCGGCGCGACGTTCACCTGGTAGTGCAGGCCGGCTTCGGCGCCGAAGCCCGCGTCGTAATCGTCGAAATCGGCCCAGGTGTGGCCGCCCGAGCGGTAGACGAAGTCGCCGTAGTCGTCGCCGACCACCACCTGCATCACGCTCCAGCTCCACGGGTCGTCGTGCGCGATGCGGTCCTTCGCGTGCTTCTGCAGCGCGGCCTCGTAGGCGCCGACGTCCTTGGGCGTCACCTGGTAGAACCGGGCCAGGTCCTGGGCCTCGGCGTCCGGCGCCGGGGCCAGCGAGACGGCCACGACGGCGGCGAGCGCTGCCGTGGCCAGTTTCGTGAAGGTCTGCATGCTCTCCTCCCGGGAGTGATGGACGGTGGAGTATCCCGGACCCATTGTACCGGCAGCTGCCGTACGTGGGAAGTGCGGCCGAACGGCGAAGCGGCGGACCCGGGTGACCTCCCCGGGCCCGCCGCTGACGCTCGTTCGAAGCGAGTCGCCGTTCGCGACGTCAGGTCGTCGAGGTCGACTCCTCCTCTTCCGTCTCGTCACCCGGCGTGAGGACCGGGCTCATCTTGACGGCGCCGGTGCCGGTGATCGTGAGGTTGCGCACCGAGGTGCCCTCGTCGAACTCGATCACCACCATGGTGGAACCGCCTTCTTCCACCGTGAAGCCGGCGTCCGGCACCTTGATGCCGGTCTGCGCGGCGCTCGGGATCTCCAGCGGGATCGGCTCGCCGGCCGGGAGGTCTTCGCCGGGTCCCGGCACCTCCACCGGATTGGCGAAGGTGATCGTGGCCTCCGAGAAGTACAGCCGCACGCCGTCGTACTCGCCGGCGGGGAGCTCCTCCTCGGACGTGACCATCAGCCCTTCCTCGACGGGGAGAGCGAGCAGGTCGAGCTCGGCCGATTCCACCGTGAGGTCGATCCACGGCGGAGCGTTGCCGGTGCCGAAGGACATCGACGTCTCGCCGTCGCCCTCCTCACCGCCCTCTTCCTCCTCGCCTTCTTCCTCCTCCTCGCCGTCCTCCTCGTCTCCGCCGGCCCGGTGGACCTCCACGAGCTCGAGCGTGACGGTGATGGACTCGACGTCCTCGAGGTCGACGTCGGCGAACCGGGCGTCGTGGGCCAGCAGGGCGAGCGCGAGGTCGGCGTCGGACCCGCCCAGGCGGCTCAGCGCCACCCCCGCGGTCCCGGTGCCGCTCTGGGAGCCGGTCGTCTCGCCGTCCCCCTCCTCCTCGCCTTCACCTTCTTCGGTCTCGCCCTCGGTCTCGTCCTCGCCGCCTTCGCCGTCGGACGGCGTGAGCACGGGGCTCATCTTGACGACGCCCGAGCCGGTGATCGTGATGGCCTGGACGGACGCCCCCTCGTCGAACAGGACCTCGACGGTGGTCTCCCCGCCGTCCGCGACGGAGAAGGAGGCGCCGGGCACCTTGATGCCGGTCTGCTCGCCGCTCGGGATGTCGAGCGGCACCGGCTCGCCGGCGGGGAACGGACCGGCCGGTCCGTTCGGGTCCTGCTCCTCGGCGAAGGTGATCGTCGCATCCGAGAAGAAGAGCCTGAGGGCGTCGTAGTCGCCGGCGGACAGCTCCTCGGTGGCCAGCTCGACCATCTCGTCCGTGGAGAGTCCGAGCAGGTCCAGCTCGAGCGGCGGATCGACCGTCACGGCCGTCCAGCCGCCCTGTCCGCCCTCGCCCTCGTCGTCGCCCGACCGGTGGACCTCCACCCGGTCGATGGTGACGTCGATCGACTCGACCTGGTCGAGCGCGACGGCCGAGGACCGGTGATCGGTCGAGACGAGGCTCGCCGTCGTCCCGCCGCCAGAGGCGGCGAGGCCGAACGTCACGGTTCCAGCGTTCTGTGTGGGGCTACTCTCGCTGCCGTCGGTCCCGAGCGGACCGGTGGTCCCCTCGCAGCCCACGAAGAGCAGGCCGGTGACGGCAGCCATGAGTGTGCCCCCGAGCACTCGAGCACGCATAGAGCGTCCTCCTTTCAGGATGGGGCCGATCGCCACGTTCGGCGCGGGCACCGGGGCTCCTCCCGCGCGAGGCGATCGACGTCTGTGGACCCTACGATACGTGCTGCTCGTGCCACGCGCAGGTTCGGTCGGGTCTCCGGCCCACTTTACAGCCGGCGCCCGATACGCTATCCGTTGGACTCGATACGCGTCGTCCCGTCCCGTTTCAGGGAGCTTCCACTGATCCGAGCCATGTTCGCATCCGTACGCCGCAGCTGGAGTCGAGGGGACCGCCCCGGTGGGCGGCCTTCGTCGGTCCTCCTCGTGTGCCTGGCGGCGCTGGCGATGGCGGCCTGCGACGATCACGTGATCTCGCAGCCCGACCCGGACGACGACCTGCGAAACCGCTTCGACCTGGAGACCCTCGGGGAGATCCCCTACCCGTCGGACAACGCCCACGACCAGGACCGGATCGAGCTGGGGCGGCTGCTCTTCTACGATCCGGTCCTGGCGGGCGAGAAGGACATCTCCTGCGGCGTCTGCCACCACCCGAGCCTCCACTTCGCCGACGCGCAGCCGCTCGGGATCGGCGCCGGGGGCGACGGGCTCGGCGCGAACCGTGTGCAGGGGAACTCGGCCGTGTCGGGGCAGCAGATCCCGTTGGAGCCGCGGCACACGCCCACCGTCCTGAACAGCGCCTTCAACGGGCGCGGGAGCACCGAGCCCGACCCCGACGGCACGATGCTCTGGGACGGCAACGCCGTGGGGCTCGAGGGCCAGCCGGTGCTCCCGCTGATCACCCGCGTGGAGATGCTCGGGGACGCCTTCCCGGCCTCCGTCGCCCTCGACAGCGTCTTCGCCCGGCTCCGCTCGATCCCCCGCTACGTCGAGCTCTTCGCCGAGGCCTTCCCGGATGCGGCGTCCGGTCCCGGCGGCGCGGCGCCCGAGGCGGTGATCGACTCCTCCACCTACGTCCGGGCGGTGGCCGCCTTCGTGCGGGAGCTCGTGGGACGCGACAGCCCGTACGACCGGTACGTGCGCGGCGACGACGGCGCCCTCTCCCGGGTGCAGAAGCAGGGGCTGGAGCTCTTCTTCGGCGAGGCGGGATGCGCCCGCTGCCACGGCGGCCCGATGCTCAGCAACTTCCGCTTCATCGTGAACGGCACCCCCCAGATCGGCCCGGGCAAGGAGACCGTTCCCGGCGACGACATGGGCCGCATGGAGGTGACCGGCGACCCGGCCGACCGGCTCGCCTTCAAGGTCCCGAGCCTGCGCAACGCGGAGCTGACGGCCCCCTACATGCACGACGGGGTGTTCGCCACGCTGGAGGAGGTCGTCCGCTTCTACGACCGCGGGGCGCGCCCCCGGCACGAGCTGGTCACCGACGATATGCTGCACCCCGCGCTGCGGGAGCCGCTGGGCCTGACCGACGCCGAGGTGGCGGCGCTCGTGGCGTTCATGGAGTCGCTCACCGATCCGGGCTTCGCCCTGGACCCCCTGCTGCTCACGGTGCCCGATTCGGTGCCGAGCGGCCTCGAGCCGGTCTTCGGGACCGCGGCTCCGTAGCGTCCGGCCGGCGGCCGCTCAGGCCGTGGCTCCCCCCGCGGGCTCGACCCGCCACCACTCGCCGTCGGGCTCGACCTCCACGTCGACGCCCCGCTCCTCGGCGGAGGTGACGAGCTCCTCCAGCCGCTCCTCGGGCACCCCGACCAGCGCCATCCCGTTGTCGAGGGCGCGAACGCCCGTGGCGCACCAGTCTTCCTTCCGGAAATTGAGTCGGAGCTCCATGTGCCCACTGCCCTCCTTCTCCGGGCGCGTCCGGCCCCGGACCGTCCGGCGCGACCGATGAATCGGTACTTTCGGGCGCGTAGGAACAGGCTAGCAGACCTCCACGACCCGGGCAACGCCGCGGGCGGCTCAGTGGCGGGAGCGGGAGGTCGTCGGCGGGTCGGCCCGCCGTCGGGGTCGCGTCAGGGAGCGCTGCCGTTGGCGTTCCAGATGTCGACGACCATCGGCCACGAGCCGTCCTCCTGCCGCTCGCGGATCTCGACGAACTTGCCCCGCTCGGTCACGACGGACGCCGTGTCGCCCGGCACGGCCAGGAACGACATCAGGTAGCTGCCGCGCGCATAGGCGAGGTCGCCCTGTCCCTCGACCTCCTCCTGGGCCAGCTCGACCGTCTCGAACGCGGGCATGGCTGCCATGAACTCCGCGATCGCCTGGCGCCCGCGGACGGCGGGGGCCCCGGGCGGCCTGAGGACGGCGTCCTCGGCGTACAGGGAAGCGAGGCGCTCGATGTCGCCCTGCCGGGCGGCCTCGACCCAGGCGCGGCTCGCCTCGCGGATGCGCTCGACCTCCGCCTCGGTCAGACCGACGGTCGCCTCGCCGACGTCCTCGGGTGGCGCGTCGTCGGACGGGGCGCACGCCCCGGCGGCGAGGGCCAGCACGGCGAGCAGTGATGCCGCGTTCGGTGCGTGCGGCCTGCGAAACATGGATCCTCCGATCATCGTGGATGGACGGACGACCGCTGCGATCGCCCGGGTAGTCGCTGGGTGGTCCCTACGTGCACCCTCCTACCTGCACCCATAGAGCTGTACGCGTACACGGTGTACGGAGCGTACGCCGTACACCTCGATGCTCCCGCGCCATCACCCCACCTCCCGGGCCCCCGTCCGTCCTCAGCCTCCCGCCGGCGGCCAGGACGGCACGCCCTGCCCCGGCGTCCAGGGCGCGCCCGCCGCCTCGAGGGCGTCCTCGACCGCGGGCAGCTCCTGCTCGACCAGACGCCGCAGGTCGTCCTCCACCGCGTCGTACTCCGACGCCGCGATCGCCAGGCTGCGGCGCTGGGTCCCGGTCGGCGCCGCGTTGTTGCCGAAGGAGCCGAAGATCACCCGCTGCACCCGGTCGAGCACGCCGGGCATCCCGGGCTCGTCGCGCCGCGGTCGGGTCGGGTCGCCCTCGAGCGCGTCGCGGACCTCGAGCGCCGCGAGCTCCAGCGACCGGATGTCGTCGAGCAGCGCCAGGTCGGCCTCCGGCGCCCGGTGGACGGCGTCGCGCATCTTCTCCAGCCGGTCCCGCACCTCGGACACGACCTCCCGCGCGCCGAGCGCCGCCCGCTGCAGCTCGCCCACCCGCCGCTGGAACGCCAGCAGCGAATCGCGGTCGGTCGGCTCCAGCGCGTGGACGCCGAGCGGCCGCACCTCGAAGGGGGTCGGGCCCACGAGCTCGGTGGTCTCGCCTCGGACCCGCTTCACGACGCTCACCGTGTAGCTGCCCGGCACCGCCAGCGGACCGCCGGAGCCGAAGGGCCCACCGTCGTCGTCCCCACCCTCGCCGCCGGGCTCGTAGGAGGGATAGCGGAAGTCCCAGGCGGTTCGATGCAGGCCGCTCGAGCTCGGCGCGTCGATCCGGCGGACGACGTTCCCGTCCGCGTCGCGGACCACCAGCAGCACCCGCGGCTCCCGCTCCCGGTCCTCGGCCCGGAGGGTGTCCCAGGGCGGATAGCGGACGTCCTCTCCCTGCTGGGCGGCCTCGCGCTCGCGGTCCCGGCGGGCCTCCCGACGCGTCTCGAGGGCGTCCCGCAGGTACCAGGTGAAGACCGCGCCGTACGGCGGGTTCGGCGCGGTGAAGAAGGCGTCGCCCTGCGAGGCCTTCTCCCCGCCGCCGAGCGGCGCGTTCTGCAGGTAGAGCAGCGCCGTGTCCGGCGTGAAGACGTGGGCCTCCGAGCCCAGGATCTCCGCCTCGCGCCGCGCCAGCTCCCGGAGCGGCGAGTAGTCGTCCAGCACCCGGATCCCGCGACCGAACGTGCCCGCGACGAGGTCGTCCTCGCGACGCTGTATCTCCAGGTCCCGCACGGCGATCGTGGGCATCCCGGCCGACAGCTCGTACCAGCGCCCTCCGTCGTCCGGCGTGAAGTGGACGCCGAACTCCGTGCCGACGAAGATCAGTCCGGGCACCTCGTGGTCGACGGCGAGCGCGTAGGCGCTCCCCCGCTCGGGCAGGCCCTCGTCGATGCGGGTCCAGCTCCGTCCGCGGTCCGCGCTGCGGAACACGTAGGGCGCGAAGTCGCCCCGCTTGTGGTCCTCCACCGTCGCGTAGACCACGTCCGGGTCGTGGCGCGACGCCTCGAGGTCGCTGACGTAGGCGGTGTCGTTCACGCCGGGCAGCGAGGTCACGGCCCGCCAGCTCCCGCCCCCGTCCTCGGAGACCTGGATCAGGCCGTCGTCGGTGCCGACGTAGAGCAGGCCCTCGACCAGCGACGACTCGTCGAGGGCGACGATGGTGCCCCAGTCGGAGGTGGAGACGTTCTTCGCCACCGCGTCCACGCTCCAGACCCGGCCCATCACCCGGAGCTCGTTCCGGTCGACCTGGCGCGTCAGGTCCGGGCTGACCCGCTCCCAGGAGTTCCCGCGGTCGTCGCTGCGGAAGAGGAACTGCGCCCCGTAGTAGAGCCTCGTGGGCGCGTGCGGGCTCACCTCGAGCGCCGAGTTCCAGTTGAACTTCAGCGGCGGCCCGTCGGGGTCCTCCTGGGGCTTGATGTCGACGATCTGGCCCGACTCGTGATCGTAGCGCACGAGGTTGCCGTACTGCCACTGCGAGTAGATCACGTTCGGATCGGTCGGGTCGACCGCCGGGTCGAAGCCGTCGCCGAACAGCGTGACGAACCAGTCGCTGTTGCGGATGCCGTGGACGTTGGTCGTCCGCGACGGCCCGCCCTGGGTGTTGTTGTCCTGCGTGCCGCCGTAGACCCGGTAGAAGGGCCGCGCGTGGCCCACCGCGATCTTGTAGAACTGGGTGATCGGCAGGTTGTCGGCGAAGCGCCAGTGCTCGCCCCGGTCGAAGGTCTCGTAGACGCCCCCGTCGTTGCCGGCCACCAGGTGGTCCGGGTCCTCCGGGTCGATCCAGAGCGCGTGGTGGTCGACGTGCTTGAACTCCCAGCCGGGCACCCGCTCCCAGGTCTCGCCCCCGTCCTCGGTGACCTGGAAGTAGGTGTCGTTCGAGTAGACCCGGCCGTAGGCGTGGGGGTCGGCGATGATCTCGTTGTAGTACTGGGGGCTCGAGCTGACGTAGTCGCTCACCTTCTCCCAGTGCGAGCCCGCGTCCTCGGACCGGTAGAAGCCGCCCTGGTCGTCGGCCGCCTCGACGATCGCGTAGAGCACGTCGGGGTCCTGCGGCTCGATCGCCATCCCGATCCGTCCGATGTGGGTCGAGGGCAGGCCGCGCTCCAGCTC